>DATGPD010000570.1:0-3172 GCA_035305285.1 Planctomycetota bacterium | reverse complement strand
CACGTGCTGCACGTCGACTTCGAGCTGGTCGGCGTTCGAGGAGACTCCGAACCGGAACTCGCGCTTCTCCTGCACCGCCAGCTCGTTCTCGCCGCCGATCTCGAACGGGCCCGCGCTGCCGACGTCGCCGCCGCCGCCCAGCACGCGCACGTGGATCAGGAACTTGCGCAGGGTCAGACCGGGGACGCGGTGGCCGGCCTCGTTGGCCACGGTGAGCACGATCGCCCCGCCGTCGCGGCGGGCGCTGACGTGGAACGCCTTGCCGCAGAAGTCGGGGTTGTTCGGCCCGAGCACGTCGTGCTTGCGGCCCTTGCGCTTCTCGCCGACCGGCTGGCCGGTGACCATGCTGACCGCGAGGTGTCGCTCCACCTCGGCCATGTGGCAGCCGACGCAGCTCTTGCCCTGCTCGTCGAGCTTGGCGTCGGCGAAGTCGCGTCCGACCGGCAGCACCGGGCCGATCTTGGTCGAGTGGCACGACACGCACAGCGCGTTCGACCCCGACTCGGTGAACGCCGCGTCCTTCTCGGAGGGATGCGCGTCGGTCTTCGCGCCGAACGGTCCGTGCATCGCCTGCTCGCGCTTGTGGCACGACACGCAGGTGACCCCCTCGTCGCGCAGTTCGTCGCGCGTGCCCGGCTTGCTGCCGAGCTTGTCGAGCACCGGGGTCGGGATGTGGCACGGGTAGCACAGCTCCGGGCGCTTCTTGTCCTTCAGCGCCTCCTGGAAGACCGGGTCGACCCAGGCGTGCGCGTGCGCCCGGTCCTTCCACTCCGCGTAGATCTCCGTGTGGCACTTGCCGCAGGTGGCCGCGGAATCCGGACTGGGAGCCGCGACCGTGCACGAGTCCTCCGACGCGGAGGGCTCGTGGGGACCGGACTGGAGCAACCACGCGCTGCAGGGCAGCGCGGCGAGGACGATCGGCTTCGCTAGGCGCCAAGGCATGGCGGGCAACGTAGCGCGATCCGGGGGCAGCGGACAGGCGAGCCGCACGGCGATCCGACCCGGAGGCGGGCGCCGGCGGGCCGGCTGTCCGGGATCGCGACACCCGGCCGGCGCGCGGTCGCGATTCGGGCCGCCAACGGCGGCAACTGGGCCGCGGCCGGCGGTCAAGATCGGGGCGCGTGAACGTCGAACTAGCGATCACCCGATTCCGATGCCGGAACGCTCGTCGAGCGACGTCGCCCAGACCACGCAGCCCCAGATCGTCCAGGATCTGAAGGCGCGTCTCGTCCACCTGCTCGATGCCGTCGTCGCGCAGCGCAAGGACGTCGCGGCCGACGATTACGAGGCGCTGGTCGCCCGCCTGCGCGACGTGTTCCGCCAGCGCCGCTCCGCGTCGGTGGCCAGCGCGGTGCGCGACCAGCTCGCCGAGGCGCTGTTTCCCAAGCTGCGCGACGCGTTCCGCGAGCTGTTCGAGCAGACGTCGTTCGGCGATCCGGTGAAGGCCGCCGAGAACCTGCTCGGCACGCTGGTCGCGGCCGACGTGTGCGCCGACTTCGCCGCCGCGGTCGAGCGCGTGGCGGAGGACAACCCCGGCGGAGGGGGGCGCGACGCGTTCAGCTTCGCCGGGCTGACCGACTTCATCAGCCTGGAGGAGGTGCTGCAGCTCCTCGGCGCCGGCAAGCACACCGGCTGCTTGTTCCTCGAGAACCACACCAACCGCATCGAGGTCTACTTCAACGGCGGCCGCATCGCGTTCCTCAACCCGCGCGAGCTGCTGCGCCGCGTGTTCCCCACGCGCGACGCGATGGGGTGCCGCGAGATCCCCGAGCGCCACCTGATCGCGGCGAGCAAGGCGCTGGAGAAGAACGGCACGCCGATCGCGCTCACCCTGCACCAGAACGGGTTCTTCCGCGACAGCGAGCTGCGCGAGGCGTGCAAGCTGCTCGGCAGCGAGGTGCTCTACGAGTTCCTCGGCGAACCCGAGCCGGCGACGTTCTCCTACCGGCGCATGCCCGAGCTGCCCGAGTTCGCGGTCAAGCACGACCTGCGCATCGCGATCACCCCGTTCCTGCTGGAGAGCAGCAAGCGGATCGACGACATGGCCGGCCTGCGCAAGGTGTTCCCCGACCCGGACCAGCCGGTGCGCATGCAGGCCGACGCGTTCGTGCGCCTCGGCGAGCTGAACCTCAACCCGATGGAGATCAAGATGCTGGCGCAGCTCAACGAGGGGATCTCGCCGCGCCAGCTCGCCGCGCGGGTCGGCATCCCGATGTTCGATGCCTACCAGGCGCTGGTGCGCTTCGCGCGCGAAGGCGTGGTGCTGCCGCCGGGCGGCGTCGGCGTCCTGGTCGGGCTCGCGGTGACCACGGAGGAGAGCCTGCAGAGCGCGTTCGCCGCGCTCGACGCCAACGACGACGCGCGCGAGGTCACCAACGCGCTCGACAAGGCGTTCGGCGTCGACGAGACCTTCAAGACGCCGCGCCGCGCCGGAAGCTGAGCACGCACAGCTCGCGCAGCGCGCCCTCGCGCGCGCATCCGGCCGGCGTGAACCCGTGTGCCGCGAACCAGCGCGTGATACGCGCGGGGGCGTGCGCAAAGCGCGTCGGCGCGCGGCGGGCGGCGAGCGCGCGCACGCGGCGCCACACCGCGTGCGCCGAGGCCGGGTGGAACGTGCTGACCACGACCCAGCGCGCGGCGACGCGCGCCGCCTCGCCGACCACCGCGCGCGCATCGTGCCGGTCGAGGTGGTGGAGGAAGCGGAACACGACCACGCCGTCCACCGCGCGGTCGGCGAACGGCAGGCGCGCGGCGTCGGCGCAGGCGCGCGCGCGGTAGGGGGCGGCGGCGAGCATCGCGCGGGCGCGGTCGGCACCGAAGCCCCGGTGCCCGCGCGCGGCGAGGAACGCGCTCAGGCGACCCGCGCCGCACGGCATGTCGAGCACGCCCTCGCCTTCCGTGCCCGGCCACACGCCGGCGAGCAGCGCCAGCTCGCGCGCGCTGCGCCGCGGGTCGCGCCCGCGGTAGCCGTCGGCCTTGCCCGGCACCTCGTAGCGCGCGTGCGTGTGCCACGGCGGCATGCGGCTCAGCAGCGCGCGGAAGAGGTCGCGGCGCCCCGCGCCGCGCAGCAGGGCGGCCGCAGCGCGCAGCGCGGTCAGGCGGGTCACCGGTTGCCCGCGCAGCGAGCGCGCGGCGTGGCGCAGGATGCGAGCGAGATCGCGGCGCGACGGTG
>DATGPD010000569.1:0-3915 GCA_035305285.1 Planctomycetota bacterium | reverse complement strand
TGCCGGACGGACCGCACCGCCAACCTGGCCCTGGTCCGCGACCTGGCACAGGACCCGCTGGTGCGCCTCCAGCACCGCTTCTACGTGCCGCTGGCGATCCTGTTCGGCGCCGGCGTGCCGGCCGCGGCCGGCGCGCTCTGGGGCGACCCGATCGGGGCGATGCTGGTCGCCGGCTTCCTCCGTCTGGTCGTGCAGTGGCACGCGACCTTCTCGGTCAACTCGTTCGCGCACCTGATCGGCCGGCAGCCGTACACGACGCGCAACAGCTCGCGCGACAGCTGGCTGGTCGCCCTGCTGACGTTCGGCGAGGGCTACCACAACTTCCACCACCGGTTCCAGGTCGACTACCGGAACGGGGTCCGCTGGTACCACTTCGACCCGACCAAGTGGTGGGTCTGGACCGCGGCGAAGCTCCGGCTGGCGAGCGGCCTGCGCCGGGTCCCCAAGGCGGACGTCCTCGCGGCGCGGCAGGCGGTGCGCGCCGGACGCACCTGACGCCCGCTCCGCGGACGCGGCGTCCGACGCCGCGCCCAGGGGCGGTCGCGACGCCCTGCCGAGGATTGCACGCGGCGCACGTGCGTCGCCCCGCTCCGCCCGCTAGCTTCCCGCGGCCGCACGCTCCGCGTGTGTCGCGATGGCCTATCGCCCCGCTCTCGTCGCTTCCCTGCGCGCCTACAACGGCCGCAAGTTCCTCGCCGATCTGTTCGCCGGCGTCACCGTCGGCCTCGTCGCGCTGCCCCTCGCGATGGCGTTCGGGATCGCCTCGATCCCGACCGACGTCGCGCGCGAACTCGGGCAGCGCGCCGACTGGCTCACGCCGCCCGCGCTCGGGCTGTACACGGCGATCGTCGCCGGCTTCCTGATCTCCGCGCTCGGCGGCAGCCGGGTGCAGGTCGGCGGCCCGACCGGCGCGTTCATCGTCATCGTCTACGGCATCGCGGCGCGGCACGGCTACGACGGGCTCGCCGCCGCGACCTTGATGGCCGGCGTGATGCTGGTCGTCATGGGGCTCTGCCGGTTCGGCGCGGTGATCAAGTTCATCCCCTACCCGGTCACGACCGGATTCACCGCGGGCATCGCGGTGATCATCGCCGCGTCGCAGATCGCCGACCTGCTCGGGCTGCAGCTACGCGACCCGTCGGGCCAGCCGATCGCGCAGCCCCCCGAGTTCCTGCACAAGCTCGCGGTGATCGCCGACAACCTCGACACCACGAACGGGTACGCGGCGGCGATCGGCCTCGGCACCGCCGCGCTGGTGTTCGCCCTGCGCCCGGTCGGCCCGCGCATCCCCGGACCGATCCTGGCGATCGGGCTGGCGAGCGTGGTCACCGCCGTGTTCGACCTGCCGGTCGAGACGATCGGCTCGCGCTTCGGCTCCCTGCCGCGCTCGCTGCCGATGCCGCACGTGCCGCACCTGGAGTGGAGCGTCCTGCGCGACCTGCTGCCCGAGGCGGGGACCATCGCGCTGTTGTGCGCGATCGAGTCGCTGCTCTCGGCAGTGGTTGCCGACGGCATGACGCAGTCGCGCCACCACAGCGACTCGGAGCTGATCGGCCAGGGAGCGGCAAACGTCGGCGCCGCGCTCTGCTGGGGGATCCCGGCGACCGGCGCGATCGCGCGCACGGTGACCAACATCAAGAGCGGCGCGCAGACGCCGGTCGCCGGCATGGTGCACGCGCTCGCCCTGGTCGGCTTCATCCTCGCGGCGGCGCCGCTCGCCCAGGCGGTACCGCTCGCGTCCCTCGCCGGCCTGCTGCTCGTGGTCGCCTGGAACATGAGCGAGGCGCGCCGCTTCCGCGCCCTGATGCGGGCGCCGCGCAGCGACATCGCCGTGCTCCTCGCCACCTTCGGGCTCACCGTGCTCGTAGACCTCACGGTCGCGGTCGGGTTCGGCGTCGTCGCCGCCGCGCTGCTGTTCATGAAGCGCATGGCCGACATCGGCGGCGTCGACAGCGCCGCCGGCAAGCTGCTCGGCAACGGCCCGGTCGATCCCGACGCCCCGCCCCCGCTGCTGCCGCACGAGATTCCGCCGCGCGTCGAGGTGTTCGAGCTGCGCGGCCCCCTGTTCTTCGCCGTGGCCGACACGCTCCTCGACGTGGTGCAGCGCGTGGAGAAGGCGCCGGCGATGTTCCTGTTGCGCATGCGTCAGGTGCCGACGATCGACGCCACCGGCCTGCACGCGCTCGAGCGCTTCCACGAGACCTGCCGGCAGCGCGGCGTCACCCTCCTGGTATCCGGCGTCCAGCCCCCGGTGCGCGCCGCGCTGGACCGCGCCGGCATCGCCGACCTGATCGGCCCGCACAACTTCTTCCCGCACGCCCGCGCCGCGCTCGCGCACGCGCGCGAGGTGCTCGGCCTGCCGCAGCCGCAGGCGCCGCAGGCCTGAGCCACCGGCCGGGCTTCAGAACAGCGGCCGCCGGCGCCGGCGGCGCAGCTTCGCCTCGCGCTCGGGCGGTGCCTGCTCCAGCTCGCGCGCCGCGAGGTAGGCGCTCACCTCGGCGGCGAGCTGCTGCGGCGTCTGGAACCGGATCTCCTTCTCCTTCGCCATCATCTTCTCGATGAAGTAGCGGATCTGCGGAGGGAGCTGCAGCGCGCGGAAGCGCTCGCTCGACAGTTCCTCCAGGACCTGCTTGGCGACCACCTCCTCGCCGGACGCCCCCTGGAACGGCGGCGCGCCGGTGACCAGGTGGTAGAGCGTCGCACCGAGCGAGTAGATGTCGGCGCGCACGTCCAGCTCCGCCGCGCCGCGCGCCTGTTCCGGCGAGATGTAGTGCACGGTGCCGACCGTCGTCTCGGACGGCGCCCCCGACCCACCGCAGCGCGCGGCGAAGCCGAGATCGAGGAGCACGGCGCGTTCGGCCGCCGCGTCCCACATGATGTTCCCCGGCTTCACGTCGCGGTGCACGAGCCCGCGCGCGTGCAGGTAGCCGAGCGCGCCCGCGATCTGGACGACGATGCGCAGCGCCTCGTCCTCGCCGAGCCGTTCCCCGCGCGACAACCGGTCCTGCAGGCACTCGCCGGCGACGACCTGCATCGCGCAGTAGATCGTCTCGCCCTCGCGGGCGACGCGCAGGCCGCGCACGATCGCGTCGTGCTGCAGTTCGATCAGCAGCTTCGACTCGTGGATGAACCGCTCGACCGCGATCCGGTCGCCGCCCAGCTCCGGGAGCAGGACCTTGAGGGCGACCACCTCGCCGGTCTTGCGATCGCGGGCGCGGAACACGCGCGCGGTCGCCCCCTGCCCGAGCAGTTCCTTCAGCTCGTAGCGCGTGAGCTGCGGCCGGGTGCCGGCCTCGGTCCGACACCACCGCTCCCACGTCTCGGCATCGCACGCGCCGGTCGCGATCAGGTGCGCGCGGACGTCGCCAGCGCGCAGCGCCGCCTCGACTTGCGCGCGCGTCAACAGGCCGCGATGCACGAGCAGCGCGAGCAGGCGCGGATCGGGTTCAGCGACCATTCGCGTGCATGGTAATGGCGCCGGCGTGGCCGGCGGAACAGGCCGTCAAGTCGAGGACGAGTACCGCCGAAAATCCGACTTGGCGGTGCCGAGTGCGGATCGGCGCTCGCGGACAACTGGCAACGGAAGGGACGGACGTGAAGGGCGACACCAGCACCGTCATCAAGTACTTCGATTTGATCGACGAGTTCATCAAGGTCCGCAGCGCCAACGACGACGTCCTGAACGAGCTGCAGGCCAACCCGCCCGCCAACAAGTCTGCCTACCGGCGGCGCATCGTCGAGGTGTGCATTCCCGAGTACCGCAGCTCGATCGCGCGCGCGATCGCCGACCTCGACGAGGAGTACGATCCGGAGATCGTCGAGGAGCTGCTCTACCAGATCTGCATCGACGTCAACCCGTCGCTCGAGATCCACCAGGTGAGCCTGCCCGACCGGCGGCCGAGCGAGACGCCGGTC
>DATGPD010000568.1:0-2796 GCA_035305285.1 Planctomycetota bacterium | reverse complement strand
ACGACCCCGACCGCGTGCGCCGCGGCGAGTGCGGCGCACACCTGGCGCAGGATCTCGACCACGAGCCTGGCCGGCAGCGGCTCGCCGGCCTGCAGCCACTCGGACAGGGTCGTCCCCGGTACCAGCTCCTGCGCGATGTAGATCGAGCCGTCCTGGGTCTCGCCGACGTCGAGAATGCGCGCGGTGTGCTCGTGCAGCACGCGACCGGCCTTGCGCGCCTCGGCCACGAACTGGCTGCGGTACTCGGGGCGCGCGGCGAGGCGCGGGTGCAGGAGCTTGAGCGCCATCGGCACGAGCGAGACCTCGTGCATCGCGCGCAGCACGGTTCCCATCCCGCCGCGGCCGAGCACCCCGACCACGCGGTACTTGCCGTCGACCAGCGTGCCGAGCAGCGGGTGCGCGGCGTCCTCGTCGCCCCGGCGCAGGGGGAAGTGGATCTCCGAGGTCTGCAGCAGGCGCGCGCCGCACGACGCACAGACCGCGGCATCGGTCGATGCCACTCCCTCGCAGACGAGGCAGATCTTCATCACGCACGCCGCCGCGCGGGCGGCACCCCGGATATCCCGGTCGGACGCCGGGGAGACAAGCGCCGCGGCGGACACCGGACCGGCGATTGTAGTGGCGCACGCATCGCCGGCCGCGCCCTCACGGCGGTGCGGGCGGCGCCTCGGCGCGCACCCAGGCCTGCCACCGGTTGGGGAAGCGCAGGTCGGCGGCGGCGACGCCGGCGAGTCCGGGGTGCGCGTCCAGCACCGCGCGCAGCACGCGGGCCTTCACCTCGGGGGCGACGCGCGGCGCCGTGCTGCCCGGAGGATGGTCGTAATCGAACCACGCGACGCCGCCGTCGGCGCGTGCGAGCGCGACCCGCACCTCGCACCAGTGCGCCGGGTCGGCGCGGTAGTCGAGGTTGCGCGTGTCGACCCGGACGAGCGCCGGTGCGCCCTCGACCCTCGGCGCGACGTCGCGCGCCCATTCCGCGGCGACCGCGGCCGCATGGACGACCGCGGCGTCGTGGTGCCGCTGCCCCGGCACGCCCGGCTCCGGCCGCAGCACGTCGATCAGCGGCAGCTCCACCCGGTCCGGACAGGGCAGGCACACGCCTTCGGCGTCGAACGCCTGCGCCCGGTCGCCGAGCGCCAGCCGCGCGACCGGCCGGCGCAGATCGAGCCGGGCGCGCAGGCGATCGGGATAGACCCGCTGCAACGACGCGCTGCGTACCCAGGGCACGGCGTGCAGGCCGGCCAGCAGGCGCGTTGCCTCCGCCTCGTCGGTGAGGCCGACGTGGCCGGACAGCACCGGGGCGAGGTCGAGCGCGACCGCGGTCAGCAGGTCGCCGCGCAGCCAGTCCGGCGCGGCAGCGAAGCCGACGCGGTCCAGCGCGACCAGGGGGCCGCGCGGCAACGAACGACTCAGTTCGGCCATGCGCGCGCGCGTCACCGCGAGGGCGCGGGGTCCCGCGAACACCAGCGTCAGCGCGAACGCCGACAGTACGACCACGCGCGCCCCCCACCGGAAGCGGGACGCGCGTGCGTACACGGACCGCGTGCGAGACGGACGAAGCGCCACCGTCGATCGGTGCCTTCCGGCCGCGGGGCGGCGCGTGAACGCGCGCTACGCCGCGCGGCGCGGACGGTCGCTGCGGCCGCTCAGTTGAGCCGGGTCACCGCCGGCTTCTGGGGCTCGGGCGCACGGCTGTTCTCCCCGCGCGCCGGCGTGCCCATGAGCTGGTCGCAGTCCTCGATGAAGATCTGCAGCGTCTCGAGCACGCTGTCGGCCAGCACGCGGTCGAGGCTGACCTCCTTGCTGTCCTTCGCCAGATCGAGCTCGTGCTCGAGCAAACGTGCGGTGACTTTGACCTGAGCCAGCCTGCGATACATCTGGCTGCCAGCATCGGCGGTTTTCACGATCCACTCCCTGGAGGCTACGAACAACGAGTTGTGCTCCGCCCTGGAACACCAACTAGATGTGGGACCATAGCGGTGGCAGAACCTGAATCAACCGCGGAACGGCAAGTTCACCGCCTTGCAGCGCAGGTTGTGGAAAGCTGGTAGTACCCTTCGCCGCTCGTGCCACGGTCCCGGAAAAGCGAGGCTCCGCCGATGGAACGCCGGATGCAACGGCGAGGATGCGCGGGCCCCGTGATGCAGTTCAAGGGTTACACGCTCACGCCCTTCCAGGTGCAGGCCATCGAGGCCATCCGGCAGGGCAAGAACGTCCTGCTGTCCGCGCCGACCGGCTCGGGCAAGACGCTCGTCGCCGAGTACGCGATCGACCGCGCGGTCCGCGAGGGCCGGCGCACGATCTACACCGCGCCGATCAAGGCGCTGAGCAACCAGAAGTTCCGGGACTTCAAGGCCGACGGGCTCGACGTCGGCCTGATGACCGGGGACCTGACGCTCGAGCCCGACGCGCAGGTGGTCATCATGACCACGGAGATCTTCCGCAACGCGGTGTTCGACGATCCCGGGCGCTTCCACGACGTCGACTACGTCGTGCTCGACGAGGTGCACTTCCTCGACGACCCCGAGCGCGGCACGGTCTGGGAGGAGACCCTGATCTTCGCGCCCGAGCACGTCCGCTTCGTCGCGCTGTCCGCGACGATCAGCAACCTCGCGCAGTTCGGCCGGTGGATGGAGGAGGTCCGGCCGCACGAGCTGCGCGTGATCCGCCACGACCGGCGCCCGGTGCCGCTCGACCACCAGTGCTTCCACGTCGACGTCGGGTTCTTCAAGCTCGCGCAGCGCAAGCGCGCGATCCAGGCGATGCGCCGCAACCAGGAGCGCGATCGCGTGCGCC
>DATGPD010000567.1:0-4885 GCA_035305285.1 Planctomycetota bacterium | reverse complement strand
TCGTTCCCGAGCCGCTCCAGTCCCCCGGAGGGATCGCCGCGGGCGCGGGGCCGGAGCTGCCGGTGGCGACGTCGTGGTGCGCGCTTCGATCGGTCCTCGCGCCGCTCGGTGCCGGCGTGCCCGCCGACGCGCGAGGCGGTGTTGCCGGCGACGCGGGGGGACTCCGCGCCGGAGGGCGACCGCGCACGCGTTCCCACCACGACCGCGCTGCCTTCGGACGCCGGTCGCGCGCCGCGTGTGACGCTCCGGAACCTGCCGCGCGACTCCGTCCAGGATGCGGAGGCCGACCGCAGCCCGACTCCGGCGCTCGAGGAGTTGAGACGCATTCGCAACCCGACGATCGTCCCGGTCCTCGGCGGCGAGGCCGCACGGATCGGCGCGTGGCGCGGTGCGCACCGCCACCGTGGCATCGCCGCCGCCGGAATCGCACCGCGCGTTCCGGTGGTGCCGATGGAGCCCGGAAGAGGCACCGCACGGGCGCGCCGGAACCGCGTCGTTCCCGAGGATCAGGGCGGGCCGATCCGGGGGGCGCTCGCGTAATGGGCTTCGGGGCCGACCGGTTCCCCTCCCGGCCGTCTAGCCCCATGCAGCAAACGGATCGCGGTGCGATGCGATCGTCCTCCGGCGCGTCGCCGGAGCCCACCGTGCCCGCGTCCACGCGGAGCGCGCGTCGCCGCCGGTTCGGCTCGATCACGTGGCTGCTCGCCGCGCTCGTGAGCGCGCTTCTCCTGCCGATCATCGCGGGCGCCGTGCTGTGGTCGCACGGCTCGGTGCAGATGGCGCTGCTCGCGTCCGCTTCGTCCCGTCTCGAAGGCGTCGCCCTGCAGCTCGCGAACCTCCTGTCGGGCTACGTGCAGCAGCGCCGGAGCGAGGTCGAGAGCCTCGCCTCGCTCGACGCGGTGCGCACCGTGCTCTGCGCACCCCGGGACGACGACCTCGGGCCCGCGCGCGCCGCCATCGCGGAGTTCCGCTCCCGCGGCCCGCAGCCGGCGATCGTCGAGCTGTGGAGCAACACCGGCAACCTCGTGCTCCAGCAGGTCCACGCCCCGCGGCGCACCGAGGACGCGGTGCTCAGGCCCCTGCGGGAGGTCGCGCCGCGCGAGCCGCTGCGCGAAGGCTGCCAGCCGATCGGCATGCGCGACGGCGTCGCCTTCTACGAAGTCGTGCAACACGTGCACGCACCCGGCACCGACGAGACGGCGTGCGGTTTCGTCGTCGTGCGCCGTCCGTTCCACGGCGTGTCCGCGGCGCGCATGGCGCTCGCCGGACTCATCGGTCCGGAGGTGACGCTGATGCTCGGCAACCGCGACGGCAGCGCGTGGACCGACCTGCAGCGGGTGGTGGCGGGCCCCGGGGTCGACCCGCTCGACCGCGACCGGCGCACCTACCGCGACGCCGACGGCACCGAACGCGTGGGCGCCGGGGTGCACGTCGAAGGCACGCCCTGGGTCCTGTGGCTCGACGTCGACCTGCACACCGCGCTCGCGCCGGCGCGCGACCGCCTGTGGCGGATGGCGGCGTTCGGGCTCCTGCTGGTCCTGCTCGGCGTCGCGGGGGCGTGGGGGATCTGCCGCAGCATCACCGCGTCGCTGCGCGAGGCGACCGAGGCGGCCGAGTCGATCGCGGCGGGCCAGTTCGAGCGCCGCCTGGAGCCGCGCGGACCCGACGAGGTGCGTCGCCTCGCGAGCGCCTTCAACGTCATGGCCGAACGCGTCGAGGACGGCCGGCAGCGGCTGGAGGAGCGGGTGAAGGCGCGCACCGCCGACCTCCAGGACGCGCTCGCGAAGCTGCGCGACGCGCAGGACGAGCTGCTGCGCAAGGAAAAGCTCGCGCTCCTGGGGCAGCTCGCCGGCGGGGTAGGACACGAGCTGCGCAACCCCCTCGGGGTGATGAGCAACGCGGTCCACTACCTCGACCTCGTGCTGCAGGACGCGACCCCGGAAGTGCGCGAGTACCTCGGTATCCTGCGCAAGCAGATCTCGCTGTCCGACAAGATCATCGGCGACCTGCTCGACTGCGCGCGGGTGAAGGAACCGCACGCCGAGGTCGTCTCGATGGCGCGTCTGGTGGACGAGCAGGTGCACCGGCTGGGGCGCACCGACGTGACGGTCAGGCGCGATTTCCCCGCGGACCTGCCGCCGGCGTGGGTCGACCCTGTGCAGGCCGGCCAGGTGGTGTTCAATCTGCTCACGAACGCGGTGCAGGCGATGGAAGCAAACGGCGGCGGCACGGTGACCTTCCGCGGATCCCTCGCGGAGGACGGCCGCGTCTGCCTCGAAGTGCGCGACACCGGGCCCGGGGTGCCGGCCGAGCTGCGCGCGCGCATCTTCGAACCGTTGTTCACGACGCGGCCGCGCGGCGTCGGACTCGGCCTTGCGGTGTCGCGTCGGCTAGCCGAGGCGAACGGCGGCGAACTGGTCCTGCTGCCGGGCGGCAGCGGCGACGGCGCCGCGTTCGCCTTGCTGCTGCCCGCGGCGGAGCGGGTCGTCGCATGAGCGACGCTCCCTTCACGGCCCCGCTGCCCGTCCTGGTCGTCGACGACGACGAGCAGCAGCTCCGCACGCTCGCCGACATCCTGCGTCGCTACGGCTACGCGCCGCACGGCGCGTCCACCGGGCGCTGCGGGCTGGAGCTGATGCGCAACGAGCTGCCGGCGCCGGCGATCGCGCTGATCGACCTGAAGCTGCCCGACATGGACGGCATGGAGGTCGTCGGCGAGGTCCGCCGCCGATCGCCGGCGACCGAGGTCGTGGTGCTCACCGGCCACGCCTCGGTCGAAAGCGCGGTCGGCGCGCTGCGCCAGCAGAGCTACGACTACCTGATCAAGCCGGTCGCGCCCGACCGGCTGGTCGACACGCTGGCGCGCGCCGGCGACCGCTGGCTGCGGCGCGCCGCCGAGGACGCGCTGCGTCAGGGGGAGGAGCGCTTCCGCCGGCTGATCGAAGGCATCGGCGACGTCGTGTTCCTGCTCGACGCCGACCTGACCGTCGACTACGTGACGCCGTCGGTGCAGCGCGTGCTCGGCGTCGCGCCGGGCGACGTCACCGGTCGGCCGGTGACCGGGCTGTTCGCGAGCGCGGACGGCGCAGACGCGAGCGCGCTCGTGCGGCGCCTGCTGATGCACGACCCGGGCACGCCGTTCGAGGTTCGCGCCCGGCATCGCGGCGGCGAGGTGCGCCTGCTGCAGGCCACGGTGAGCGGCGCGCCGGGAGGCGGCACGGTGCTGACCGCGCGCGACGTCACCGAGCAGCGCCGCCTGGAGCGCCAGGCGCTGCAGGCGCACCGGCTGGACAGCATCGGCCGGCTGGCCGGTGGCATCGCGCACGACTTCAACAACCTGCTCACCGTCATCGTGGGCGCGTGCGACCTCGCCCTCGACGAGATGGAAGGGCCGGCGCGCGAGCGGCTGCGCGACATCCAGCTCGCCGCCGACCGGGCGGCGCGGCTCACCCGGCAGCTCCTGCAGTTCGCGCGCCGCGAGCCGGGCGAGCCGCGCGTGTTCGCGCTCAACGACCTGACCCGTGACCTCGACCCGCTCCTGCGCCGCGTGCTCGGCGCGCACGTCGAGGTCGAGCAGGTCCTCGCCGAGCAGCCGGTGCGCGTGCTCGCCGATCCGGCGCAGATCGAGCAGGTGATCGTGAACCTCGCGATCAACGGCCGGGACGCGATGCCGGGCGGCGGTCGGTTGACCATGCGGGTGGACCGGGTGGACCTCGAAGGCGAGATCGCCCGTCGGCACCCGGGGATGAGCCGGGGCGGCTACGCGCGGCTGATCGTCGAGGACTCGGGCGTCGGCATGGACGAGGACGTCCGCGCGCGCGCGTGCGAGCCGTTCTTCACCACGAAGGACGTCGGCTCCGGTCTCGGACTCGCCATCTGCTACGGGATCGTCCGGCAGGCGCAGGGCAGCATCGTCTTGGAGAGCGCGCCGGGGCGGGGCACGCGCGTCGAGGTGATCCTGCCGCTCGCCTCCGAGCCGGGTGTCGCGGGCGCGGACGCCGAACTGCACGCCGCCCTGCCGCGCGGCAGCGAGACGATCTTGCTCGTCGAGGACGACGCCGCGGTGCGCGGGACGACGATGCTCCTGCTCGGCCGGCTGGGTTATCGCGTGGTCGCGGCGCGGACGGGCGCGGAAGCCCTCGACCTGCTCGCGCGCGCGCCGGACGACTTCGACCTGCTCATGGCCGACATCGCGATGGCGCAGGTGAGCCGGCCGCAGGTCGTGGCCGCGGCGCGCGCCCTGCGCCCCGACCTGGGGGTGCTCTACCTGTCCGGCTACCACGCGGGCACGGAGCGCTCCGCGCGTGCGGCGACCGCCGACCCGCTGCTTGCCAAGCCGTTCACCGCGACGGCGCTGGCGCACGCGGTGCGCGAGGCGCTCGCCGCGCGCCGCGCGTAGCGCGCGCTCAGTTCACCGCGGCCGCGCGCGCGGACCACTCCCGCGCTCGGCGCCGCACCAGGCCGATGAGCTTGTCCGGGGTGAGCGGCTTCGTGAGGTAGTCGTCGCAGCCGGCGTCGAGGCAGCGCTTGCGGTCGCTCTCCATGGAGTGCGCGGTCACCGCGACGATGGGCTGGTGGAAGCCGTGCGCGCGCAGCCACTCGGTCGCCGCGCAGCCGTCCAGCTCCGGCATCTGCACGTCCATCAGGATCAGGTCGAACGGCTCGCCCTTCTCGCGCGCGCGTTCGGCGGCGGCACACGCGTCGCGGCCGTCGTTCGCGACCGTCACCTGGAATCCGGCCTTGCGCAGCATCACCGAGATCAGGCGCTGCGTGTCGGGCGCGTCCTCGGCGAGGAGCACGCGGCGGATCTCGTGCCGCGGCTCGGCGGGCGGCTCCGGTTCGGCGGCGGGCGGCACGACGCCCACCGGCAGCGCGAAGGTGAACG
>DATGPD010000566.1:0-3881 GCA_035305285.1 Planctomycetota bacterium | reverse complement strand
GGTCCATCGCGCGGAAGTGGCGCACCTCGACGACCACGTCCGGCCGGTATCCGGGCGGCGCCGGGCCGCGCACCAGCGGGTTGTGGATCACGTTGCCCGCCTTGCCCTCGACCCGGATCTCGCAGCCGGGCCCGTAGCGCTCGACGAGGCCGAGGATCATCGGGTCCGAGCACAGCAGGTCGCCGAGCCCCCAGTCCCGGCCGTAGCGGACCAGGATCCGCGGCGATCCGGGGTTCTGCTCCGTCGACGCGTTCACGATTCCGCGTCGCGCAGCGCCGCTTCGAGCCGCGCGAGCCCTTGGTCGCCGATCGTGCGGCCGAGCACGTCGCGCACCAGCGCCGGCTTGCCGAGGTCGCGGCCGGCGAGCAGCGCGGCGGCGTGCGCCCGCGTCTCGGTGCAGCCCTTCTCGATCGCGTGCAGGAGCGCGGCGAGGCCGTGCGCCGCGTCACCGCGCTCGTAGAGCGCGATGCCGAGGTCGGCCCACGCCTCCGGGTCCTCGGGGTCGCCCTGCGCCCGCCCCTTGCCGATCGCGTAGAGCAGCGCGTCGGCGGCGCGCGCGGGCTGGTCCTCGTCGAGGAACCGGCGGGCAACCTCCTTGAGCCGCTCGGGTGCGAGCCACTGCAGGTAGACCCGGTCGGTGCCCCGGGTCCGTCGGAACACCCGGCCATCCGCGTCGCGGAACGCGCCGTGCCCGGAGTTCTCGTGGCACGGGTCGCAGTAGCCGAAGTCGTCGCAGCGGAAGAACGTGCCCATGCCCGGCAGCGGCCGGCAGCGATCGATCGCGGTCACGTTGCCGAACGCGTTCTTGCGCTCGGTGAGGTGGTACATGCAGTTGAACACGTCCCCGTCGGGCGCGAAGTTGACCCACGCGCTCGTGCACTCGATCGTGCACTTGCCGCTGCGGTCGTACGGCGCGCCGAGGTGCGTGCCACGGAATTCGTTGGCCTGGAAGCGCAGGCCGCGCTTGTCGGCGAGCTCGCGGAACACCGCGACGTTGCGGTCGTGCTCGGCGTCGCGGAAGTACGGGTGCTGCTGCAGCGCGACCAGGGAGAACGTCGGCTGCTCGACGACCCCCGAGTCGCGCAGGCGCTCTCGACGAACTCCTCGGGCGACATGAACTTGGGGTGGTAGGTGTGGAAGCTGGTCTTGAACCGCTTGCCGCGTGCCGCCATCGCGCGCGCGAGTCCGTCGATGTCGAACGTCAGGTTCGACGTCATGTCGAGGTCGTAGCCTTCGAGGTGCGAGGCGATGAAGAAGAAGTCCCTGTGCAGCGAAGGCTCGCCGCCGGTCAGGATCAGCGGGTGCTCGGGGCGCACGGGGAACGCGTTGAGCGCGTCGACCCATTGCCTTCCGGTGAGCTCCTGGTAGCGGCCCCAGGGCCGGCGTCGCTCGCCGGGACGCATGCCGGGCTTCTGGATGCAGTAGTCGCACGCGAAGTTGCAGCGCGCGGTCAGGTGGCAGACCCAGACGTGGATCTCGCTGGTCGGCAGCGGGAAGCGGGCCTCCTCCCGCGTGCGCACGGCGTGGTCCGCCTGCCGGGTGACTGTCGGAACCTGCAAGATCGCCTCCTCCGATGCCGCTGTCGGCCGGCGGATGCGGACGGCTTGACCGTCCCGACAAAAAGGTCCGGGCCGGTCGTGCGGCGGCGCGCGCACTCCGCGCGGGTCACTGCGGCGCGATCTCGAACAGGCGGTGCACGGGTCGGTCGTGCTGCCACAAGAGGCGCAGCGCCGGGTGCGAGCCGCCGTCGCGCAGCTCGCGCAGGTTGCCGTTGGCGTGCACTTCCCAGTCGCCGACCAGCAGGAAGCGCGCGTGTTGCGTGCGCGCCCAGGCGAGCAGGTCGTCGACCGCGAGGTCGGGGCGGAGGAACACGTGGTCGCACCCGGTGAGGCCGGCGAGGTGCGCCTTGCGCGACACGATCCGGTCCCCGGGTACGACGAGCGGGCGGAGCACGTCGGCCGCGGCGAACAGCTCCACCGGCTCGCTGGTCAGGTACTCGCGCAGCTTCACGCCGGTCGCAACGAGCGGCGGCAGGAACACCACGGCGATGCACGCGAGGCGCACCCACTCCGCGAGCCGCACGCCCGGCGCGAAGCGGTGCACGAGCGCCGCCCCGACCAGCGCCGACGTGATCGGGACCACCGGGTAGCCGTAGCGCGCCTGGTAGGGGACCAGCACCACGATCCCGAACGCGAGGAGCGCGAACAGGAAGCACAGCGCCGCGCGCCGCCGGTCGGCGGTACCGGCGCAGAACCACAGCAGCAGCCCGGCGCCGAGGAACAGCGCGGCGGGCAGCGTGACGCTGTCGCTGAGGAACAGAGCCGCGTCGGAGAACAGGTCGAGGGCGTAGTGCGCGAGCACGCGCGTGGGATCCCGTGTGAGCACGTCCCACATCGAGTCGAACCGGACCTCCATCTCGTCGAGGTGGGTCTGCGACAGGCGGTCCTTCGGCTCGGCGTAGATGTCGAGCGCGGCGAACGCGTACGCCTTGCTCTCCTTGCGCCCCGACAGCCCGAGGTCGTGCGCGGCCCACGCCGGCGCGCTGCACACGACCGCCGGCAGCGCGAACGCCGCGCTGAGCAGGAGCCGGCGGCCGATCGGGGTCGCGGGCGGCGGCAGGAGCCAGAAGGCCGCGGCTGCGGTGGCGGCGACGACCACGCCGGGATAGCGGAGGCTCATCGCGGCACCCGCGAGCGCGCCCGCGACCAGCGCGTCGACCAGCGTGGGTTGCGTGCGGCGCAACAGGAAGTAGAGGGCCGCGGTCGCCAGCGCGACGAACGGCAGGTCGTTGCCCACCATGCAGCAGTAGCGGCCGAGCACCGCGTAGAGGAAGAGCTGCGCGAACAGGGCCGTGCCCGCGCCGGTGAACGAGCGCACCAGCAGGAAGGTGAACCACCCTGCGGCGGCGAGCGCGATGCTGGCGACCACCTTCGCGAATCCGAACGGGTTGCCGGTGAGCAGCGTTCCGGCCGCGACCAGCAGGGGGTAGCCCGGTCCGCTGCGCGGATTGGCCATCGGCTTGCCCTCGAGCACCGCCTGCGCCGCGGGCAGGTACTGTCCGTACCAGTCGTTCTCGACCATGTAGCCGCCCAGCTCGTGGAACGCGCCGAGCACGATTCCGAGCACGAGGACGGCGACCGCCGCGAGCGCAGCGACCCCGCCGTGCCGGCGGTCGGCAGCCGGCGGGGGAGACGAGAGGGAGGGACCGGACATGGCAGCGACGCGCCGCGGCGCGCGAGCCCGGGAATGGAACGGTCCGGACGCGCGGGATCCAAGGGTTCGGTGCCGGGAAGGCGCTCGGCAGCGGGTTTACACCGCAGCCGCGCGCTCCGCAGCGCGCAGCCGTGCTCGTGCCCGGCCGGCACGTGTGTCGGCGACGGCGCGGGACGCCGTCGACCCGTGGGTTGCGCCGCGGCGCCGCTGCCCTCGCTGCACGGAGCCGCGGTGCGCAGCGAGCATGGATCGCCGTCCCGCCGCGCGCCGGACCGTCGGCGCGGAGCGCACCCGCGCGCGGCCGCTACGACAGCCGGTACGCCGAGTCCGCCGGCCGCGCGACGCGCTTCAGCTCCAGCGGCCGGCGCAAGCCGCCGGGCCCGGGTGCGGGCCGCGTCTTGGCGACCCACTCGCGGTAGACCTGCATCGACAGGTTCGTGTCGACGAACGTGTCGCCGTAGCGGTCGCCCGGCTCCGCCCTGGTCACCGTCACCTTCTGGTGCCAGCAGTGCATGCCCGAGATCGGGTCGGGCTGCACCGGGAAGGTGAAGTTCTGGTGCACGCCGCCGTCGCGCCACCACACCCGCTTGCTGTCGGGATCGGAGCTGTCGAACGCCTGCACGGTCTGCGTGCGCCGGATCAGGTAGCGCCCCGGTCCGACCTCCTGG
>DATGPD010000565.1:0-4388 GCA_035305285.1 Planctomycetota bacterium | reverse complement strand
GGCAAGACTGATGCCGGCGATGGCTGAGCATGCGATCCTGGTAGTCGACGACGACGACGCGCTGCGCGACACGCTGGTCCAGGCCCTGGAGACCGGCACCGTCGACGTGGTCGCGGCGGCCTCGGGCACGGAGGCGCTCCGCCGCCTGCAGGAGCGCGAATTCTCGGTGGTCGTCACCGACGTCGTCATGCGCCCGCCGGACGGCTTCGACGTGCTCGCCGAGACGCGTTCGCGCTACCCGCACTGCCGCGTGATCATGCTCACCGGGCAGGGCAGCCGCGACCTCGCCGTGCAGGCGATGCAGCAGGGCGCGACCTACTACATCGAGAAGCCGGTCGACCTGCACGAGCTGCGCACCAAGGTCGCGAAGTGCCTGGCGGACTACAACAAGGACCTCGAATACGAGGCGCTGCGCAGCCAGGTCGACCGGACCTACGGCTTCGAGGGCATCGTCGGCCAGGACCCGAAGATCGTGCGCATCCTCGACGTGCTCCGGCAGATCGCGCCGACCAACGCATCGGTGCTGATCCTCGGCGAGTCGGGTACCGGCAAGGAGCTGATCGCGCGTGCCATCCACCGCTACTCGCCGCGCCGGGAGAAGCCGTTCGTCGCGCTGAACTGCGGCGGGCTGTCCGAGGGCACGATCGAGAGCGAGCTGTTCGGCCACGTGAAGGGCGCGTTCACCGGCGCGGTCGCGGACCGCGAGGGCAAGTTCGAGTACGCCGACGGCGGCACGCTGTTCCTCGACGAGGTGGGGGAGATGCCGATGCCGACCCAGGTCAAGCTGCTGCGCGTCCTGGAGGATCGCGAGGTGACGCGGCTCGGCGCCAACCGTGCGCGGCGCGTCGACGTGCGCGTCGTCGCCGCGACCAACGCCGACCTCGGCGCGAAGGTCAAGGCGGGGACGTTCCGCGAGGACCTCTACTACCGCCTCAAGGTGGTCACCCTGGAGTTGCCGCCGCTGCGCGAGCGGCGCGGCGACATCAAGCTGCTGGTGCGCCACTTCCTGAAGCACTTCTGCCAGATCCACGGCAAGGACATCGACGACATCGACCGCGACGCGCTCACCGCGCTCACCCAGTACGAGTGGCCGGGCAACGTCCGCGAGCTGCGCAACGCGATCGAGAGCATGGTGGTGCGCGCGCGCGGCAACATCCTGACGCGCGACGACCTCCCGCCCGAGACGTGGGGGACCACGGCACCCGAGCACGACCACTGGGGGTTCCTCGCCGGGCGCACGCAGGAGGAGGTCGAGAAGAACCACATCCGCGTGACCCTGGAGATGACCGAGGGCAACCGGGTCAAGGCGGCGCGCGCGATGGGGATCAGCGAGCGGACCCTCTACCGCAAGATCAAGGACTACGGGCTGTAGGAGCGCCGCACGCGCTCAGCGCGGCAGGAGGCGGACCACGACCTGCGTGGTCACTCCGCGCCCGCGGCCGTCGGGCAGCCAGGCCACGCCCTGCAGCACCGCGTTGGTGTCCGCCGGATCCGGAGTGAAGGCCCCGCTCGTGCGCCAGGCACCGCTCGCGTCCGCGGTGGCATGGAAGCTCGGCCAGGGCAGCGCGGCGAAGCAGAACGGCGCGCGCGCGCCGCGCCCGGTCTGGTCGCCGCCGACGAGCCACCACGGGCCGGCGGGCGTGTCGATCGCGTTCGCCCGGCCCGCGGGCGCGGCGAACACCTGCACGCGCGCGCCGGGCGACGCCGTGCCGGTGAGCGTGACCTCGACGCCTCCGCCGTCGCCGGCACGCAGCTCCGCGTCGAGCGGCGCGGGAAGGACCTCCAGCGTCGCGCCCGGGTCGACGGCGGCGAGCCCGTGCGCCGTGCCGAGCGCCAGTGCATGGCGGCCCGGCGGGCATGCGCGCGGCACGCGCGCGGTCAGCCGCCGGTCGTCGACCACGGTGACGGCGGTCGACCGTCCGCCGATCCACAGGCGCAGGCCGGGCGCGCCGGGGAAGCCTTCGCCGTGCAGCGTCACCTCCTGCGCCTGCGCCGCCTCGACCTCGGCGGGTTCGACCCGCGCGACACGCGCCGCGGCGGCGGTCGGCTGCGCCGACAGGGCGACGAAGCGCGGATGCGCGCGCACCTGGGCGAGGAGGCCCTCGGCGAGCAGCGCATGCGCCGCGGTGGTCAGGTGCACCCCGTCGCGCAGGCCGTGCCCGGCACCGTGTTCCGGACACGGCGGCGCGAGGATCGCCTCCTCGAAGGCGGTGACCAGACGGTCCGCGTCGACGAGCACGGCGTGCGCGTCGTGCGCCGCCGTGCGCAGCGCCGCGTGGTAATCCGCCGCGGCCGGGTGCGCCCGCTCCGCTTCACCGCCGAGCGCGGGCACGACCACGCAGACCGCAGCGCCCGCGGCCGACGCCTCGGCGAGCATCGCGCGCACGTTCGCGACGAACTCGTCGAGCGGCACGCGCGGCACGTTGTCGGCGCCGGCCGCGACGGTGGGCGCGGGCCGCAACCCGCGCACGAGACGCCACAGCCGCCAGCGCGACGGCTCGGCGAGTTCGCGCGCGATCGTCGCGTCGGTGCGCGCCGCGGGCGCGTGATCGGCGAGCGCGCCGCAATGCAGGAAGACGAGGTCCGGCGCGAACGCGCGGCCGAGCCGGCGCCACAGCGCGAGCTGCTGCACGGTGCTCTGCCCGGGCACCGCGAGACACAGCACCTCCACGCGTGCGCCGGGCGCCTCGGCCTGCGCCAGGCGCAGCAGGTGCTGCGGGAACGCATCGTCGGCGTCGACGTCGAGCGCCGCGGCGACCGAGCCGCCGACCACCGCGATGCGGAAGTGCCGGTCGGTCTTCCGCGGATCGGGCGCGAAGCCGGGCAGGCCGAGCGCGTTGCCCCCGTGTTCCGGACGCAGCCGCCACGTGCCGTCCCGGTCGGCGACCACGGCCGCGCGCTCGCGCTCGTCCAGGGCGATCATCGTCAACGGATCGGCGGGCGCCGGCAGGTCGAGGAGGCGCAGCGCGATCTCGGTGCAGCCGGCGAGTACGAGCAGGGCGACGACCGAGCCGAGCCACCGGCGGTTGCGGACCGGACCGGGTGTGGCGGGAGCGGAAGACTGCATGCAGGACGTCGGGATGCCAGCGCAGGCGGCGCGACCCGCAATCCGCGGTGTCGCGTCGTGCGCACGCGTTCGCTACAATCCTGCGCCCTTTCCATCGCGCCACCACCTTGCACTCCGAATTCCCGATGGACGACGTGGTCGAGCCGGCCCAGCCCGAGCAGACCGCCCAGCAGCCGACCGATGAGTGGGCCCGGATCTTCGAGGGCCTGCGCCAGCGCTTCCCGGGAGCCAGTGAGGGGGTGCTGTTCTGCATCCACAAGCTGCAGCAGAACCCGGACGTCAAGCTGCGCGACTTCAAGGAGGAGGCCGCGCTGCACGGCGTGTCGCTGAGCGGACGGTCACACTACTCCGCGCGCGTCATGCTCGGCCTCGAACCTCCTCCGCCGCCGCGGGGGAAGAAGGCGGCTGCCGAGGCGGAGGAGGGCGACGGCGACGGACACGAGGCGCCGTCGAGCCGGGCGCGGTCGACCCGCCCGGGGCGCCGCGCCGCCGGCGCGGGCGAGGACGAGGAGGAGAACCCCGCGATCGCCGCGCTCCGCCGCTTCCAGCGCGAGCAGACCGAGGAGGTCGAGCGGCTGCGCCAGAGCATCCGCGAGGCGCTCGCGGTGATCGACGAGGCGCTGGCCGACGACTGACTCAGCCCGCTTCCGTCTCGCGGTTGCCGTCCTCTTCGCCGCGCTTGAGGTAGCGCGCGATGGTCGGGCGCGAGATGCCGAGCATGCGCGCCGCCGCGCTCTGGTTGTTCTGCACGCGGCGCATCGCCTCGGCGACCGCGGCCTCCTCGATCTCGCGCAGGGTCGGCAGCGGGAACGGGAACGTGATCTTGTCCGGGCGGGCGGGCGCCGTCGGGCTCGGTGCGCCGCGCCGCGGCTCCATCTGTTCGAGGAAGAGGCGGATCGGGATGACGCCGTGCGAGTCGTGCCGCGCGACCGCCGTGAACACCATCGCCTGCAGCTCGCGCACGTTGCCCGGGAAGTGGTAATTCGACAGGTCGAGCAACAGCTCGGGCGGGATCGCCGGCTTGGCGACGCCGAGGTCCTTGGCTGCCTCGGCGAGAAACCGGTCGATCAGGAGCGGCAGGTCGCCGAGCCGCTCGCGCAGCGGCGGGACGCGCACGTGGTAGGCGCGCAGCCGGTAGTAGAGGTCCTGGCGCAGCGTCTGCGGGTCCTTCTGCGTCGCCGCGACGATGCGCGCGCGCATCCGCTTCATCGTGTCGCTGCCGAGCGGGAAGTACTCGCGCTCCTGGATCAGCCGCAGGAGCTTCACCTGCGATGCCTCGGACAGGTCACCGATCTCGTCGAGGAACAGCGTGCCGTCGCCG
>DATGPD010000564.1:0-2778 GCA_035305285.1 Planctomycetota bacterium | reverse complement strand
CGGCCTCGCGCGTTTCGTTCACGCCGGTCGCGCGCGGCGGCGCCGCCTCGCGCGCGTCACCCTCGCGCGTCGCGCTCGCCTCGCGGGCCTCTTCCATCGCGGCGGGCTCGGTGCGTGCGGTGCGCTCCGGTGCCTCGGCTTCCTTGGGCGGGTTCCGGTTCTCGATGAACGCGTACACGATCCGCGGGTCGGCGGGGAACACCGCGAGCCCGATGCGGCCGAGGGTGCCGCCGGGCAGACCACCGCGCAGCTTGGTCCAGGTCTCGCCGCCGTCCTGGCTCCGCCAGATGCCGCCGCCGTCGCCGCCGGCGTAGAAGTGCCAGGCGCGCCGTCTGCACTCGTAGCCCGCGGCGAACAGCACGTCCGGGTTCTGCGGGTCGATCGCCAGGTCGCAGAAGCCCGTGTCCTCGTCGACGAACAGCGTCTTCTTCCAGGTCTTGCCGCCGTCGGTCGTCTTGAAGACACCGCGCTCGCTGCCCCTGGTGTAGAGCGGGCCCATCGCGGCGACGAACGCGACGTCGGCGTCCTTCGGATGCGCGACGACGCGCGCGATGTGGTCGGTGCCGACCAGCCCGCAATGCGTCCACGTCTTGCCGCCGTCGGTGGTGCGGTACACGCCGTTGCCGGCGTACGCGCTGCGCAGGTTGTTCGCCTCGCCGGTGCCCACCCAGACGACGTCGGGGTTCACCGGCGACACATCGATGTCGCCGATCGCGATCACCGGCTGCTTGTCGAACACCGGCGTGAAGGTGACGCCGCCGTTGGTCGTCTTGAACAGACCGCCGGTCGCGGCCGCGACCCAGAACTCGCCGGCCTTGGTCGGATGCGCGGCGACGTCGACGACGCGTCCGCCGAAGTTGACCGGACCGAGCGCGCGCCAGGACAGCTTCGCCAGGACGTCGTTGCGCAGCGCCGCGGGCGCGGCGTCCTGCGCGGCGAGCGCCGCGCCGAAGGCGATCGCGAACAGGACACGGAAGGGTTGGTGCTGCATGGTCAGTTGCCGCTCGCGGGTTGCGTCGCGACCGCTTCGACGGCGGCCTCGATGGGATCGGGGAGCAGGTGGAAGGACCGGATCTGGGTTTCCTCGCCGTGCACGAAGCGGGCGGAGTACGCGCCCGGACGGAGCGGCGTGCCGATCGCCGCGCCGCCGCGCCGGCCGCGGCCGACGCCCTGCGCGCCCCATTGCAGGGCCTGGATGCCCGCCTGCTTCTTGCCGGTGAGCGTCGCGACCCGCCGGCCGGTCACGTCGTGGATCGTCACCTCGGGCGCCGCATCCGGCACTTCGGCGAGCCACAGGTAGAGGGTCGCGCCGTACGGCGGATTGGGCGCGTAGAAGTGCTTGTTGCCCTGCGTGCCGCGGCTGCGCAGGCGCCACAGCACGGCGTCCTTCGGCGTGAACAGGTGCGCCGCGCTCGCGGCGACTTTGGCGGTCAGCTGGCGCAGCGGCGTGACGTCGATCACCCAGAGGCCGTGCCCGTGCGTGGCCGCGACCAGTTCGTTCTCGCGCTGCTGCAGGGCGAGGTCGCGCACCGGCACGGTCGGCAGGTTGCTCCCCAGCGGGAACCACTGCTTGCCGCGATCGAGCGACACCCAGCAGCGCAGCTCGGTGCCGAGGAACAGCAGGTCGGGGTTGACCTGGTCCTCGTAGATCACGTGCGCGCACTCGTCGGGCAGGTTGGCGACCAGGGAGCGCCAGGTGTTGCCGCGGTCGTCGGACACGAAGACGTGCGCCGCGAAGTCGTTCGAGCGGTGGCCGTCGAAGGTGACGTACACGCGGTCGGTGTCGTGCGCCGACGGATGGATGCTGCTGACGAAGCGCGGTCCGGGCAGGCTCCAGACCCGCTCGTCGAGCCGGGTCCACGTGTGGCCATGGTCGTCGCTGCGCCACAGCGCACCGTCGTCCATGCCGAGCCACAGCAGGCCCGGCTGGCGCGGCGACTCGGCGAACGCGCTCGCCATGCCGCGCTCGGTGCGACCCATCGGCTCCTTGCTCAGCAGCTCGCTGCTCCGCCCCTGGTCGATCGACCGGATCGGGTAATTGCCCGCCCAGTAGAGGATCTTGCTGTTGTGCGGCGAGAGGAAGAACGGCGTGTCCCAGGCGAAGCGCAGGTCGACGCCGCGCACGCGCGGCCGGTTGACTGGCAGGTTGCGGTGCGTGGCGAGGTCGTAGCGCGTCAGCCCGCCGTTCTGGCTGGTCACCACGATGATGTTCGGGTTGTCGTGGTCGACCGCGGCACCGAACCCGTCGCCCTGCCCGATCTTGATCCACTCGTCCCAACCGATGCCCTCGCGCATGCGCGAGCGCGACGGTCCACCCCACGTGCCGTTGTCCTGCAGGCCGCCGTAGACGTTGTACGGCTGCAGGTTGTCGACGTCGACGTGATAGAACTGGCCGATCGGCAGGTTGGGCAGCATCTCCCAGCTCCGGCCGCGGTCGTGGCTGACGTTCACGCCGCCGTCGCAGGTCGCGACGACCAGCGAGCTGTCCGCCGGATCGACCCACACGGTGTGGAAGTCGACGTGGATCGCGTTCGGATTGATCGCCGCGAAGCGCCGGCCGCCGTCGGTGCTCGCCCACAGGCTGACGCCGCCGGTGTAGACCCGCTGGTCGTCGTTCGGGTCGACCTCGATCCACGAGTAGTAGTACGGACGCTCGTTCAGGCTGTTGATCCGCCGCCAGGTCAGGCCGGCGTCGTCCGAGCGGAACACGCCGCCCGTCTCGTGGCCCAGCTCGCCCTGCTCGTCCTGCACGTTGGGCCGCTGGCCGACACCGAGCTG
>DATGPD010000563.1:0-6230 GCA_035305285.1 Planctomycetota bacterium | reverse complement strand
TGGTTCGACGACCTCTGGCTGAAGGAAGGCTTCGCGACCTTCATGGGTTACAAGCTGATGGCCGCGCTGGAGCCCGAGCGGCACGCATGGCTCGCGTTCCACCGTCGGATCAAGCCGCGCGCCTACGAGATCGACGCGTCGCCGGGTACGACGCCGATCTGGCAGGCGCTCGCCAACCTCGCCGACGCCAAGTCGGCGTACGGAGCGATCGTCTACAACAAGGCGCCCGCGGTGCTGCGCGAGCTGGAGGCGCGCCTGTCGCCGGAACGGTTCCGCGCCGGCGTGCGCGCCTTCCTGCACCGCTACGCCTGGCGCAACGCGACGTGGCAGGACCTCGTCGCCGAGCTGGAGCGGGCCGCCGGCCACGACCTCGCCTCGTGGTCGCGCGCGTGGATCCTCACCGAGGGCCTGCCGCGCGTGCGCGCCGAGTGGACCGTCGGCAGCAACGGCAGGATCCTGGGGTTCTCGGTGCGGCAGGAACGCACCGCCGGCGGCGGCAAGGCACAGTGGCCGCTGCGCGTGCGCCTGCTCGCCGCGCGCGGCGGCGAACACGCGACCGCCGAGGTGAGGCTCGAGGGCGAGCGCGCCGCGGTCCCGGAGTTCGTCGGCCGCGAAGCGTTCGACTGGGTGATCCTCAATCCGGCCGACGAGGCCTACGGCCTCTTCCTGCTCGACCCGCGCAGCGCCGGCGCGCTGCTCGCGACGCTCCCGGAGGAAGGCGATCCGATGGTCAGGGCGGTCGCGCTCAGCGCGCTGCGCGAGACGATGCGCGCCGGCGAGCTGGACCCGCTCGCGTTCGGCGACCTGCTCCTGCGCCTGCTCGAGCGCGAGCGCGACCCGGAAGCGCACGCCGTCCTGCTCGACGCGCTGCAGCCGGTCGTCCTGCGCTATCTCGAACCGGAGCGCGCCGCCCCGCTGCGCGCACGCGCGGAGGAACTGCTCGTCGCGCAGCTCGACGCCGGGATCGAAGCGCTCGCGGTGCAGGTGTTCCGCGCCCTCGCCCGGCTCGCGTCCACGCCGGAGGCACGTGCACGGATCGCGCGCGCGGTCGAGAGGCAGGCGCTGCCCGGCGGCGTCGCGCTCGGCGCGCAGGACACGTGGCTCGGCCTCGCCGCGCTGATCGCCGCGGGCGCGGCCGGCGACCTGCGTGCGCGCGTGCCGAAGACCGGCGACGTCGCGAAGTACGTCTACCTCGCCGAGGCGGCGACTCCGACCGCGGAGAGCAAGGAACGCTACTTCGCGAGCTACCTCGACCCCGCGCAACCGCCCGAGCAGTGGGTGCAGCAGAGCCTGCCGTTCTTCCACTGGCCCGGGCAGGAGGAGCTCACCCAGCCGTTCCTGCGCCGCGCGCTCGACCGGGTCGACTGGGTGAAGGTGCACCGCAAGATCTTCTTCATGCCGGCGTGGATCGACGGCTTCGTCAACGGCCACTCCTCCGCGGAGGCACTCGCCGTCGTCGAGGAGTTCCTCGCCGCGCGGCCCGACCTCGCCCCGGACATCCGCAAGAAGGTGCTGCAGTCGCTCGACGAGCTGCGCCGCGTGGTCGCCATACGCGCGCGCTGGCGTTGACGGTCCGCCGCGCCGCGCCGGCCCCCGTCTCGACGGCAAGCGGCGCGCGGAACCGCGCGTGCGCGATGCCGGCGTGCCATGGGCCGTGCCCGCCGCCGGCCGGCGCCGCGGCGTTCGGTCTCCGCGCCGGGCGGGCGCGCGTCCGGTGCGCGAGGGCCGCCGGGTATGCTGGACGGCCCCGCTCGCGCCGTCCCTCCCGCATGCGCCCACTCCCCCTGCTCGCTGCCCTGTGCTCCGTCGCCGCCGCATCCGCGCAGGTCACGCTGCACGCGGTCGCGACCGTCAACGACCCGCGGTCGCACGGCCAGCTCGGCGACAACCTGCTCTCGCTCAACGAGGTCATCCAGCTGCACAACCGCACGCTGCTGGTCAGCCAGCTCTCCACCGCCGAGTTCAACCAGATCTCGTTCATCGGCGGCGACATCGCGCTGGCCGACATCGACACGACGGTGGTGCAGACGATCACGCTCGAGCGCGACCTGGACCCGATCATGAACATGCCGCACGGGCTCAACGTGCGCGCGTCACCGTTCCCGGCCGTGATCGACCTGAGCGGCACGCAGGGCTTCCTCGTCGACAGCGACTTCTGCGACTTCCGCCGGTTGATCCTGCGCGGCGCGGCGATCGCGGTCCGCGTCGCGCAGCGCGACACGTTCTACGGGACGACGTTCGAGCACGTGCAGTTCGAGGGTCAGACGCAGTCGGCCGTGCAGGTCTACCTCGCGCAGGACGGCGGCGAGACCTTCCTGCGCTTCGAGAACTGCACGTTCAGCGGCGCGCCGAACGCGGTCCGGATCGACGAGCTGGCCAGCAACCGGCGCGGCGCGATCGAGATGCGCGGTTGCCTGTTCGACGGCGGCAGCGAGGCGTTCGTGTTCAACCTGGGCGGCGGCGGCGGCATGTACAACTGCCGCTTCGACCGCAGCACCTTCCAGAACCAGAGCGCGGTCGGCCTCGCGCTGCGCCGCGCGTCGCCGGCCGCGGACCGTGGCGTGGTGCTCGACCTGATCGACGTCGTGACGCGCAACGTCCCGGTCGCCGTCGCGATCGACGGCCACCCGACCGCGCTGACCGACGCGCTGGTCCGCATGGTCGGCCTGCAGGGCTCATCCGCCGCGCTGCAGCTCGGGGCCGCGGGCAGCAACACCAGGATCCTGATCGAGGACTCGACCTTCGCGGGGCCGGTGGCGCTCGCCGGGCACACGTCGATCCGGCTCGACAACGCGCGCCTGAGCGGCGGCACGTGCACCATCGCCGCCGCGCCGGGCACCACGGTCGACATCACCCAGTCGGCGTTCCACAACGTCACGACGACGATCGACGGCAGCGCCGCGACGGTGACCGAATGCCGCTTCGAGGGCGGCAGCATCTCCGGCTCGGCGACCGCGCCGGTCACGATGACCGCCTGCTACCGCGGGTCGACGACGACGCTCGGCACCAACGTCACCGGCAGCGGCTGGCTGCCCGGGCCGCAGCTCGGCAGCACGCAGGTCACCCCGCAGCAGCTCAGCATCGGGCAGACCGTCGACCTCGCCTACGACCTGCCGCCGGGCCACATGGGCTTCTGGCTGTTCGGCCTCGGCGACGACCAGCCGACGCTGATGTCCGGGCTGCGCGTCTACATCAACGGGCAGACCTTCAACATCTATCCCGGCGTGTGGCGCGGCCAGGGGCGCGTGCCCTTCCCGGTGCCGCCGATCAACGCGCTGCGCGGCCTGAACCTCATGTTCCAGATGCTGGTCGGGCACGACGCCGGCGTACCCGGGCCGCGCATGCAGGTGCCGCCCGGCGGCCGCGTGCTCCTGCGCTGAGCATTGCCGCACACGCGGACCGGGCGCCGTTTCGGGGGGCGCGTTGC
The DNA here is from genome assembly GCA_035305285.1 of Planctomycetota bacterium. Lineage (GTDB taxonomy): Bacteria > Planctomycetota > UBA1135 > UBA1135 > UBA2386 > DATGPD01. The sequence goes on along the minus strand of DATGPD010000563.1, from coordinate 2,803 downwards.
TGCCCGCGAAAAAGGGCTCGGGGTCGGCCGGGTGCACGGTGCACACTGACCGCCACGCCCCGAGCACGCGGTCTGTCGGCGTCACCGGCAGCGGTCACCGCTCCTCCACGGGCAGCCATACCCTCGCCATGACCGAGATCCTGTTCGCGCGCGACGTGCGCTCCGCCCTGCGCGATGCGTCGACCGTCCTGCTCGCGGCGCCCGCGCGCCGCCTGACGGGTCCGACCCTCCAGCCGCTGCTGGGGGCGCGGCTGACCCCGACCGCGCTCGCCCTCGCGAAGGACACCAAGCCCGGCGATCTCGGCAAGGTGGTCAGCACGCTGACCGGCCTCGGCGCGCCGCGCAAGCTCGTGCTCGGCGTGCTGCCCGACGAGGTCGCGCGGCACAACAGCCCGTCGCGCGCCGAGAGCCTGCGCCGGTTCGGCCTGAGCGTCGCGAAGGAGCCCGGCGTGCGCGCCGTGCTGGTCGTGCTCGACGACCCCGCGCACGCGCTCGCCGCGTACGTCGCACTCGCCAAGGCGATGCCGCTCTACAGCGCGAAGTCGAACGCCGGGCGCCGGAGCGGTCCGGTCCGCGTGCTCGCGATCGGGCCGTCGGGGCAGGCGCTGCCGGCGAACGCCAGCCAGCAGGAGACCGTCGCCATGACGCGCATGGCCGCGAGACTCGTGGACACGCCGCCCGCCGACCTCGACACCGGGAGGTTCGCGGCCGAAGCGCGCGCCGCGCTGCGCGGCGTGCCGCGCGTGCGGGTCACCGAGATCGCGGGCGACCGGCTCCTGCGCGCCGGCCTGCGCGGCGTGCACACCGTCGGGCGCGCCGCGAGCGTGCCGCCGCGCGTGCTGGTCGCCCGCTGGCCGGGCTCCGCGCGGCGCGGGCCGCACGTCGCGCTGGTCGGCAAGGGGATCGTCTACGACACCGGCGGTCTGCACCTGAAGGCACGCGGCGCGATGGAGGGCATGAAGGGCGACATGGGCGGCGCCGCGGCGGCGCTCGGCGCGTTCCGCGTGCTCGCCAGGGAGCGGTGCCCGCTGCCGCTGTCGCTCGTGCTGTGCGTCGCGGAGAACGCCATCGGACCGGGCGCGTTCAAGCCGGATGACGTGCTGACCATGCACTCCGGCAAGACGGTCGAGATCAACAACACCGACGCCGAGGGCCGCCTGCTCCTGGCCGATGGGGTGAGCTACGCCGCGCGCGTGCTGCGCGCCGGCGTCGTGCTCGACGCGGCGACGCTGACCGGCGCACAGATGGTGGCGACCGGCCTGCTGCACGCCGCGGTGGTGAGCAACGAGGACGCGCTGGAACGCATCCTGATCGAGGCCGGGCGCGCGACCGGCGACCTCACCCACCCGTTGCCGTTCGCGCCCGAGTTCTACAAGCAGGAGTTCTCCAGTCCGATCGCGGACATGCGCAACTCGGTCGCGAACCGCAGCAACGCGCAGTCGAGCTGCGCGGCGCAGTTCGTGTGGTGGCACATCGAGGACACCGGGGTGCGCTGGGCGCACGTCGACCTCGCCGGGCCGGCGATGCTGAAGGACCGCGGCACCGGTTTCGGGGTGGCGCTCCTCGCCGAAGCGGTGCGGCGGATTGGCAGGGAACGCGGGCACGGCGAAGATCGCCGGCCATGAGCGCGAAGTCCGACCCTCTCCTCGCCGCGGTCGACGACCTCGTCCGCCGCCGTCCGCCGCCGCTCGCGGAGGTGCTCGACGCGGTGCTCGCGCGCTTCGACTGCCCGCTGGGGACGATCCACGTCATGCGCGACGACGGCGACCTCGTGCTCGCCGCCGAGCGCAACCTGCCGCCGCCCGTGCGCGCGAAGGTCGAGGTCGTGCCGATCGGCAAGGGCATGGCGGGCATCGCCGCCGAACGCCGCGCACCGGTCCAGGTGTGCAACCTGCAGACCGACGAGTCGGGCGTGGTGCGCCCGGGCGCGAAGTTGACGCTGATGGAGGGCGCGATCGCCTGCCCGATGCTCGCCGGCGAACGCCTGGTCGGCGTGCTCGGCGTCGCCAAGCCCGTGCCCTACGAGTTCACCGCCGCGGAGACCGACCTGCTGATGGCGGTCGGCAAGACGATCGCGCAGTCGCTGGCCGGGGTCGCGGGCTGATCACGCGGCACGGCGTCGGGCGACGAGCGGTCCGCAACGCGCGCACGCCCACCGCGCGCCGCGCCCGCTCGCGCGACGCCTGTCCCGGCGTGCCTCAGCCGCCGTTCGACCTCACGGGGCGGCCCGCGCCGGACCGCGGGCGCCGCCCCGATCCGAACGCGGCCGGAGCGGGAATGCAGGGCGCGTTCGCGTCGCGCGCCTCGACCGCCAGCGCTTCGAGCTTCGCGGCGGCGGCGTCCCACGTCGACCGCGCCGCCACCCAGGGAGCCGCGGCGAGCGCGGCGCGCGCGAGTTCGGCGCGCTCCCGCACCACGCGCGCAAGCGCGGCACCGAGCGCTTCGAGGTCGGGCTCGTGCACCCACGGCTCGCCGAGGCACGGCTCGGGCAGGTCGACCGGCCGTCGGGCGGCGTCGACACGCAGGCAGCCCGCGCCTTCCGCGAAGTCGTCGGTGCTGCCGCCGGCGGTGACCACCACGGGCCGGCCACACGCGAGCGCCTCGAGCACCGGCAGGCCGAAGCCTTCGCCGCGGTACGGGTGCGCGAGCACGTCGCAGGCGGTGTACAGCCCGGCCATCTCGCGCTCGCTCAGGTCGCGGTCGAGGACCAGCGTGTCGACCGCGCCGGTCTGCGCGAAGCGGTGCACCAGCTCGCCCAGTTCGTAACCGCGGTAGCTCGTCTGCGCGCCGAGCGGCTTGACCA
>DATGPD010000562.1:0-6111 GCA_035305285.1 Planctomycetota bacterium | reverse complement strand
GATCTCGCACTCGACCTTCGAGTCGGGCGAGGTCCTCCCCGCGCTGACGCGCGGCAGCCGACAGAGAGTGACGTTCGCATTCGACAACATCCTCCCGAGCGGCGACTACGGCCTCGTCCTCGCCGTCGAGATCGTCAATGGCCAGGACCGGCGCTACCTGGACTTCGTCGAAAACGCGCTGGTCTTCCGGGTGACCTCGGCGCGCGCCTCTCTCGCCGTGGTGCTTCCGCCCGTGGCCATCGAGGTCGAGCCTGCGATGGAGTGCACCGACGTATGAGCCCGAGCGAGCACCTTCCACCCGAGGCCGCGCCGGTGAACTCACCGGCCTGGTGGGAGCATTACCTCGCTCGGCACTGGGACGCCAACGACGGCGGCGGGCAGACCCGGCATTTCATGCAACGCCTGATCGCGGCGCTGCCGGCGCCGGAACGCGATTACCTCGCTTCGGCCGGCCCCTCGATCCTCGATTGGGGCTGTGCGCACGGCGAGGGCGTCGACGAGCTGGCCCGCGCCTTCCCCGGCGCGCAGGTCACCGGCCTCGACATCGCGGCGAGCGGCATCGCCGCGGCGCGGCAGCGCTTTCCCGACCACGAGTTCCTGTGCACGCCGGACGGCGTGATCCCGCGGCGGTTCGACGTCGTGGTCACGTCCAACTGCCTCGAGCACTTCGCCGAGCCGCTCGCGGTCCTCGCCTCGCTCGCCGCGGCGGCGGACCGCCTCCTGCTGGTGCTCGTACCGTTCGCCGAGGAGCCGCTGTGCGAGTACCACGTCGCGCGCTTCGACGACACGACGTTCCCCGCGCAGTTCGAGGGCTTCCGGCGGCTGGCCGCGCTGCGGGTGACGGTCGACCCGCGTTATTGGGCCGGCGAGCAACTGCTGGTCGTGTACGGCTCGCCGACCTACGTGCTCGAGCGCGGCCTGCGCGTCGGCGCCGCCAGCGAGCGCGCCAAGTGGGACGCCTACTATGCCGGGCGCGAGCCGGAGACCGAGCCGGCGGAGATCGCCGAGTTCAATCAGGAGTTCCTGCGGATCGTCGACGCGCTGCTTCCCGACGGCGGCCGCGTGCTCGAAGCCGGCGCCGGGGACGGATGGCAGAGCCTCGCTCTCGCGCGCTCGGGGCGTTACCAGGTGACCTTGCAGGACTTCTCGGCGGAAGCTCTGCGCCACGCCCGTACCCGGTTCGCACAGGCGGGGCTCACCGGCGAGTTCGTCCTGGGCGATGCGACCGCGGTCGGCGAACCGGAGTTCGACCTGGTGTTCAACGCCGGCGTGCTGGAGCACTTCGGCTTCGACGACCAGGTCCGGTTCGTGCGCGGCATGGCCAGCCGAAGCCGTCGCTACGTACTCTCGCTGGTACCCAACCGGCGCTGTCCGTGGTACTGGCTCTGGCGACTGCAGGTGTCGCGCCACGGCGGCTGGCCGTACGGCCAGGAGTTCCCCGCGGTCGAGATGGCCTCGGTGTTCCAGGCAGCGGGTCTGCGGGTGCTCGGCGAACAGGTCGTCGGTGCGTCCTGGGCGGAGCGCTTCCTGGTCACCTTGCAGGGAATCGACGCCGACCTGCTGCGCGACCTGCTGACCCTGCACCGCGCTCCGATCCTGGGCACGGAGAGCAAGGGCTATCTGCTCGCGACCCTGGCCGTCGTGCAGGACGCACCCCTGCCGCCGGAACTCACCGGGTGGGGCGCACCGGCGGCCTCCTCGGGGCAGCGCGAGGACCTGCTGGCCGGCGCACTGGCCGACGCCCTCGCCTTGCAGCTCGCCGCGCACGGGAAGCTGGTCGGGCATGAGCGCGAAGAGCGGCGTTCGGACCAGGAGCGTGCCCGTGCCGACGCGGCGCACATCGCGTCACTCACCGCGGAAGCCGATCGATTGCGGCAGGCGCTGGCGGATCTGCAGGCCAGGCTCGCCGAAGCCGAGTCCAGCCTGCACTCGGAGAAGGCCCGCAGCGCCGAACTGTCCGCGCGGATCGAGCGGCAAGCGCACGAGATGGGCGAGATCAGGTCGGCGCGCGACGACCTCGCCGGCCGCGCCGCGCAGCTCGCCGCGCGGATGGACGACATGGAGCGCTGGATCGCACAGATCCGCAAGTCTCGCACGTTCCGCCTGCTCCGCACCGTGGACCGCTTGCGCGGCCGCAACGCCGACGAGGGGCCGTGACGGTCCCGACGGGCAGACGGAGCGCTGCGTCGATTTCGCGGAGCGCACCGCTAGAATCCCGCCAGAATGCCCAATCCTGACGCCTCGCAATCGCTCCATCGCCGCTGGCAAGTCGCGCAGGAGGGCGAGTTCGCCTTCTGGCAGGGAGTCGCGAAGGACGGCTACGCCGACCACGATCCCAAGCAGTTCGTCGACGTCCTGCAGCGCAACTGGCTGATGAGCTGCCTGGCGTTCCTGGACAAGCCGCTCGATTCGTGGCGCGACAAGGTCGTCGTGGAGTTCGGGCCCGGCCCGGCAGGCTTCGTCGAGTACATCGAGGCGCGCCGGCGCATCGGCATCGAGCCGCTGATCGAGCGCTACCGCGCGGTGTTCCCCCACCTGAAGGACAGTCAGGTCGAGTACTGGAGCTGCCCCGCGGAAGAGGCCGACGACGTCCCCGACCAGTGCGCCGATCTGGTCATCTCGTTCAACATGCTGGACCACGCCCGCGATCCGGAGCGTGTCGTCGCACAGATGAGCCGGGTCGCGAAACCGGGCGCTGACCTGCTGTTCCAGGTGAACGCATACCTGTCCGAGGCCGAGATCGCCGAGAAGACCGGCCAGCACGCCGAGTTGCACCCGCACTCGTTCTTCCCCGAGACGGCGAAGGACCTCCTCCGCCGGCACGGATTCACGGTGCACAAGGAGTTCTGCGCACCCGAGCGCAGCGCGGACGGGGAGCACTACTTCATCTGCGCGGGCGCGCGGACCTAGCGGTGGATTCCCGCCGACGGGGACGGTGATCTAGCGGTCGCATCGCGATGACCGCCGAGAAACCCCTGCACGTCCTGGTCACGATCGGCACCCGCCCCGAAGCGGTCAAGCTGGCGCCGGTCGTGTTCGCGCTGCGCGCGCAACCGTGGGCGACCGTCCGCGTCCTGCTGACCGCGCAGCACCGCGAACTCCTCGACCAGACGCTCGCGTTCTTCGGCGTCACTGCCGACGTCGACCTCGATCTCATGCGTCCGGGCCAGTCCCTGGCCGACCTGACCGGCCGGATGATCCCGGCGGTCGACGAAGTGCTGGGCCGCGAGGCACCCGACCTCGTCCTGGCGCAGGGCGACACGACCACGGTCATGGTGACCGCCCTGGCCTGCTTCTATCGCAAGGTCGCGTTCGGACATGTCGAGGCCGGGCTGCGGACGCGGCGCAAGTACGAGCCCTTCCCCGAGGAGATCAACCGGGCGCTCGTCGCCCGGATCGCCGACCTGCACTTCGCGCCGACCGAGACCGCGCGCGACAACCTGCGCGCGGAAGGGATCGCTGACGAGGCGATCGTCGTGTGCGGCAACACGGTGATCGATGCCCTGCTGTGGACCGCGTCGCGCGTCGATCCGAAGCCGTTCCAGCCGGCCGGCGACCGCCGGCTGGTGCTGGTCACCTCGCATCGCCGCGAGAACTTCGGCGCACCGCTCGAGCAGATGTGCCGGGCCCTGGTCGACCTCGTGGAAGCGCGCGACATCGAGATCCTCTACCCGGTGCACCCCAACCCGAACGTGCGCGCCGCCGTCGACCGGTTCCTCCGCGGGCATCCACGCATCCGCCTGATCGAACCCCTCGGTTACGCCGAGTTCGTCGCGGCGATGAAGGCCGCGTACCTCATCCTGACCGACTCGGGCGGCGTCCAGGAGGAAGCACCGTCGCTCGGCAAACCGGTGCTCGTCCTGCGCGAGCAGACCGAGCGCCCGGAAGGCGTGGCGGCGGGCACCGCACGGCTCGTGGGCTGCGACCGTGAGCGGATCGTGCGTGAGTCCCTCGCGTTGCTCGACGATCCCGAGCAGTACCGCGCGATGGCGCATCGCCGCAACCCGTACGGCGACGGCCGGGCCGCCGAGGGCATCTGCGCGGCCATCGCGAACTGGCGCCGCGGCCAGCCGATCGGAGCGGCGCGCTGACGCACCCGGCGTCGGGGGCACCCGCGACGCGCGCGCCGGAACGGACATCGCATGCGGCGCGCGGCTCGCTCCCGCCGACCATGCCACCGATGCCACGGCGGAACGGGCACACAGTGCGCGCGCGCCGGACCGCCGCGGTCCGCTGCGCCCAGGCACACGCGCGACCGGCCGTGGCGGGTCGCGCCACGCGCCACCCGGCGGTGAACGCCCGCAAAGCCGACGGCCAGTCCACGCAGCGTCGCCCCGGCGACGCCTCCGCGCGCGGCGATCGCAGCCGCATCGCAAAGGCCGGGGTGCCCGGGACGACATTGGCCGCCGTTCGACCGGACCGCTACGGTGGAGTCATGGCTTGCGCGCGGCGCGACGTTCTCCACCGCCTCCCCGCTCCGAGGACCGCGCGCCGCTCCCATACGCACGCGTTCCCGGGATGAGCGAGAGCGTGTCGCTGTCGGATCGCAAGCGGGCGATGCGTGCCGCGATGCGGCAGCAGCTCCGCGCGTTGCCCGAGGAACGCCGCCAGGAGCTGTCGCGCGCGGCGTGCGACGCCGTCGTGAACGCGCCGTGGTTCGCGGCGGCGCGCACCGTGTTCGCGTTCGTGTCCCTCCCCGGCGAGCTGGACACGATGCCGCTGCTCGGTGCGGTGCTCGCCGCGGGCAAGCGGCTCGCGCTGCCGCGCACCGACGTCAAGGAGAACGCGATCGTGCCGACCCTGGTCGGCGACCTCGGCGACCTGATCCCGGGCGCGTACGGCGTGCGCGAACCGCGCGCCGGCGAGGTCGTCACGCACTTCGGCCCCGCCGACGTCGCGCTCGTGCCCGGACTCGCGTTCGACCCGCGCGGCGGGCGGCTGGGTCGCGGCGGCGGCTACTTCGACCGCTTCCTCGCGCGGCACGGCAGCCTGCTCACCTGCGGCCTCGCGTTCGACCTGCAGCTCATCGCCGCGGTGCCGATGGAGCCGTTCGACAAGCCGGTCGCCTGGCTCGCCACCGAGTCGGGGGTCCGGCCCTGCGGCTGAGGCGCGCACGACGGGCGCCGTCCATCCCGTCGCGGCCGCGCGGGCTGCGCGCGCGACGCCCCGCGGCCCGACCTCAGCCGACGACGTGGACGAACACCTCGCGCTCGGCCCCGGCGCGCCGGTGCTCCCACAGGAAGATCCCCTGCCACACGCCGAGCGCGAGCTTTCCGTGCGCGATCGGGATGGACAGGCTCACCGCGGTCAACGCCGCCTTCACGTGGCTCGGCATGTCGTCCGGCCCTTCCGCGACGTGCGTGAACAGGGGATCGCCCTCGACGACGAGCCGGTCGAACCAGCGCTCCAGGTCGCGGCGCGCCGACGGCGAGGCGTTCTCCTGGATCACGAGGCTCGCCGAGGTGTGCGGCAGGAACACCGTGCACAGGCCTTCCTCGACCTCGGCCTCCCCGACCACCGCGGCGACCCGCGCGGTGATCTCGTGGAGTCCCTTTCCGGGCGTGCGCAGGGAGAAGCGGCGGAGCATGCGCCGAGTATCGCCGCCCGCGCGCGGCCCGCAGCCAGCGAAGCACGGTCCGCCCGGCCCCTCCGATCGGCCGCGCCCGCGTGCCGCGCGCCGGCCGAGGCGGCGCGATCGGCAACATTCAAGCCGCCAGCAAGCGCGCGTAGCTCGCGAGCAGCCGGTCCAGCGCGTGCTCCAGGGTCAGTTCCGCCTCGACCCGCGTGCGCGCGGCCGTCCCGAGCGCCTGTGCGCGTGCGGCGTCGGCGAGCAGGTCCGCCAGGGCCTCCGCGAGCGCGCCCACGTCGCCCGGCGGGACGAGCTTCCCGGTGGCGCCCTCGCGCACCACGGTCCGCACGCCCGGCAGGTCGGACGCAACCACCGGCCGCGCGCACGCCGCTGCCTCCAGCGCGACGAGGCCGAAGGCCTCGCCGCGCCCGACCGAGGGCAGGACGACGACGTCCGCGGCGCGGTACGCGTCGGGCAGGTCCGCGTCGGCGAGACCGCCGAGGAAGCGCGCGCGCTCCCCGAGCCCGAGCGCGACCGCCTGG
>DATGPD010000561.1:0-3156 GCA_035305285.1 Planctomycetota bacterium | reverse complement strand
CTCGACGCGCGGCACCGCGGGGACGGGGCTCGGCGCGGTGCGCCGCGCCGCGCGCGAATGCGACGCGTTCTCCCGGCCTGGGTCGGGCACGGTGGTGTTCACCCGGGTCGGCGGCTCGCCGACGACGGGAGACCGCGCGCGGTTCGAATGGGGCGCGGTGTGCGTCGCCATGCCCGGCGAGTCCGCGTGCGGCGACGCGTGGCGCGTGCATGCTTCCGGCGAAGACGTCGCCCTGCTCGTCGCCGACGGCGTCGGGCACGGTCCCGCGGCAGCGGCGGTCGCCCAGCAGGCCTGCCGGACGTTCGAGGTTGCGCCGGACGCCCGTCCCGATGACGTGCTGCGACGCGCGCACGAGGCGCTCGCGGGCACGCGGGGCGCCGCGGTGTTCGTGGCCGCCGTGTCCCGGGGCACCCTCGCGTACGCAGGCATCGGCAACGTCGCCGGCACGCTGCTCGCTGGCGGAGCGCACCAAGGTTTGGTCTCCCTCCATGGAATGGTCGGCACGCAAGGGCGGCGGGTCCGGCAGTTCGAACGCCCCTGGCCGGAGCGCGGCCTCCTGATCGTGCACACCGATGGCCTGCAGTCGCGCTGGAGCCAGGCCGACGTGTCCGCGGTGCTCGGCCGTCATCCGGCAGTCGTCGCGGCTCTGATGTACCGCGACTTCCGGCGCGGGCGGGACGACGTCGGCATGCTGGCCGTGCGGGGGAACCCGTGAGCGAGACGATGCCACGCGAGGCGGGGTCGGGCGACTTGCACCGGCGGATCGCCGACCTCACCGAGGCGGTGCGCGTGCAGCAGGCGCAGATCCACGGGCTGCAGCACGAGCTGTTCGAGACCAACCAGGGCGTGCTCGCGCTCTACGCCGAGCTGGACGACCGGGCGGAACAGCTCCGGCAGTTGTCCGACCTCAAGAGCCGGTTCCTGAGCTACGTGAGCCACGAGTTCCGCGCCCCGCTGGCCGCGATCCGCAGCATCACCGCGCTCCTGCTCGAAGGGGTCGACGGCCCGCTCACCGCCGAACAGCGAAGGCAAGTACACTTCGTGCGTACGTCGGCGCAGGAGCTGACCGAGATGGTCGACGACCAGCTCGACCTCGCCCGGGTAGAAGCCGGGCGGATCTCGATCGCGCCGGAGTGGTTCGAGCTGGTCGACTTGTTCGCCGCACTGCGCGGCATGTTTCGACCGATCGTGATGCACGGCGATGTCACGTTGACGTTCGACGAGCCGGTGGGCGTGCCGCGCCTGTACACCGACCACAAGAAGCTCGCACAGATCCTGCGCAACTTCATCGCCAACGGCCTGAAGTTCACGGCGCGCGGCGGTGTGACGGTCAGTGCGCGCCCGCTCGGCGAGGAGCGCATCGAGTTCACGGTCGCCGATACGGGGATCGGCATCCCGCCCGAAGCGCTGCCGACGCTGTTCCAGGACTTCTCCCAGGTGGACCTTCCGATCCAGCGCCGTCTGCGCGGCGCGGGGCTCGGCCTCGCGCTGAGCCGGAGGTTCGCCGAGCTGCTCGGCGGCACGGTCGGCGTCGAGAGCCGCGTCGGCGTCGGTTCGCGTTTCACGCTCGACATCCCGGTGCGCCTGCCCGGCGCCGGAACCGCGGCGCAGGCGCCGCAGCCATGAACGGACCGGCGCACCCGCACGTCCTGGTCGTCGACGACCACGCGCCGTCGCGCTACAGCACGCGACGCGCGCTGACCGCGGCGGGGTTCATGGTGAGCGAGGCGGCGACCGGCGGTGAGGCGCTCGCGCTGTGCACCGAGGACCCGCCCGACGTGGTCCTGCTCGACGTCAACCTGCCGGACATGGACGGCTTCGAGGTGTGCCGCAAGCTGCGCGGCTCGGAGCGCACGGCGCAGCTGCCGGTGATCCACCTGTCGGCGACCTATCTGGAGAACCACCACCGGGTGCAGGGACTCGACGCCGGCGCCGACGGCTACCTCACCCACCCGGTCGAACCCGTCGTGCTGGTCGCCACGCTGCGCGCGGTGCTGCGTGCCCGGAGCGCCGAGCGCGCGGCGCAACGCCGCGAGGCCGAGTTCGGCGCGATCTTCGAGCGCGCGCCGAACGGCATCTGCCTGCTCGATCCGTCGCTCGCGTACCGCGACGTGAACCCGGCGCTGTGCCAGATGCTCGGCCACTCGCGCGACGAACTGCTCGGCCGGTGCTTCCTCGACCACGTGACACCGGCCGAACGGCAACGCGCCACGGGGCTCGCGGAGATCGTCGCGCGCGACCGGCAGTGGCGCGGCCAGCTCGCCTTCCGCACCGCGCGCAACGAGGTCGTCCACCTGCTCTGGGCGGTGTCCGAGCACGCGATCCCGGACATGCTGCTCGGGATCGTCACCGACATCACCGAACGGCGGCGCATCGAACACGACCGCGAGCGCCTGCTGATCAGCGAACGGGCGGCGCGCGCCGACGCCGAGCGCGCCAACCGGCTGAAGGACGAGTTCCTCGCCACGCTGTCGCACGAGCTGCGCTCGCCGCTCAACGCGATCATCGGCTGGGTGCACGTCCTGCAGTCCGGCCGGATGGACGCCGGCGAGCGCGCCCGGGGGCTCGACGTGATCGAGCGCAACGCGCGCATCCAGGCTCAGCTCATCTCCGACCTGCTCGACGTGTCGCGCATCATCTCCGGCAAGCTGACCCTCGATGTCGAGCGGGTGGTGCCGGGCGAGATGATCCAGGCCGCGCTCGAAGGCGTCCGACCGGCGGCGCAGAGCAAGGGCATCGCGCTCGACGTCCGCGTCGATCCCGCCGCTCCCGTCCTGTGGGGCGACTCGGCGCGCCTGCAGCAGGTCGTGTGGAACCTGGTGCACAACGCGATCAAGTTCACGCCGAAGGGCGGCCGGGTCGAGGTCATGCTGCACGCCGCGGGCGACGGTGTCGAGATCGTCGTACGCGACGAAGGGATCGGCATCTCGCCCGAGTTCCTCCCGCAGCTCTTCCAGCGTTTCCGTCAGGAAGACGCGACCGCGACGCGCACGCGCGGCGGCCTCGGCCTCGGCCTCGCCATCGTGAAGCAGGTCGTCGAGATGCACGGCGGGCGGGTGAACGCATCGAGCGCCGGCGTCAACCAGGGCGCGACGTTCCTCGTCTTCCTGCCCGTCGGCCAGCCGGCACAGGCGCGCCCGCTGACCGCGCACCCCG
>DATGPD010000560.1:0-7222 GCA_035305285.1 Planctomycetota bacterium | reverse complement strand
GACGTCGCCGATGCGATGATCGCCCGCCTGATCGCGCGCCACGGGCGCACGGTCTACGCGCCGGTCGAGGCGCGCGCGGCGCAGGCGCTGGCGGCGGCGACCGGCGACAGCCGGGCGCTCGCCGACGTGATCGAGCGCTTTCCGCACAGCGACGCCGCGGGCGAGGCCGTGCGCAGCTTGATGGACCTCGCCGTGGCGCAGGGCGACCTCGAGGCCGCGGCGCGTTGCTACCGCGCCGGGCGCGACCGCGAGCACGTCGGTCCGGGTCTGCAGCGTCGCCTGCTGGAAGCCGCGCGCAAGCGGGGCAACCTGCCGTTCGCCGCCGCGCTGGCCGCGCGCCTGCGCGAACGGCACGGCAGCGTGGTCTCCGACCTCCCGGCCGACGGCGGCCGGACCTACGCCGACGCGGTCGCGATCGAGCTGCCCCCACCGCCCCCGCCGCCGCCACCGGTCGTCGCGCCCACGCACCGCACGCTGGACCTCCTGCCGCTCGTGCCCGGCAACCGCCTGCAGTGCGTCCCCGTCCGGCCGGTCGCCGGCTTCACTGCGCCCGCGTCCTTGCCGCTGTGTGTGCTCGAGGGCGGCACGGTCCTGCGCGCCCACCTACTCGAGGGCGAGGACCCCGCCGCCCCGGCGTGGACCCTCGACGCCCCGCGGCTGAACGCGCACGCGCCGCTGCTCGCGTGCGGCGAGCTGTTGCTGGTCGTCGAGCAGGACCGCGTGCGCGCGGTGCAGCTCGCCGACGGCAGGGTGCTGTGGACCAGGAACGCTCCCGACGACCGCAGCTTCTACGGACTCGGCGTGCACACCGGGCTGCTCCAGGTGTTCAGCGAGCACCCGGCTGCCTCCGACGGCGGCCGCCTGCTCGGCATCGAGCCGCTGACCGGGACCATCGTGCACGAGCGCGTGTTCAGCGTGCACGAGGCGAGCCTTTCGCCGGTCGCGGCGGGCGGCAGCCTGTGGTCGCTGCGCCCCGAGCCCGACGACCGCAGCCGGGTGTGGTTGGAGGAGATCGACCCGCTGTCCGGTGCGACGCTCCACCGCGTCGCGCTCGACGACCAGGCGCGCGAGCTGCTCGGCCTCGACGGCCACCCGACGGTGCACGCCGCGCTGGTCCGCATCCTCAGCCGGCTGTTCGTGCACGACGATCTCGTCGTGCTGGCCGGCGACGGCGCGAGCGAGAACCCGCAGCGCCCGCCGGCGATCGTCGCGCTGCAGCGCGACGGCAGCGTGCGCTGGTCGTGGCGCGGCACGCCGCGGCGTGCGCTCGTCTACCTGTGGCACCGCGGCGACGTGCTCGCGCTGTACGAGGCGGGCATGCAGCTCGGCGGGCAGATGTGGTTCCTCGACCTGCGCAACCGCGGGCGCGAGCTGCACCGCATCGGCGAACTGCAGGGCTCGGTGCACGCGCTCACTCCGCAGCGCGGGATGCACCAGGACCAGCAGGGGCCGCCCGCGCTGGTGCTCGCGGCGCACTCGCGCTCGGGGTGGTCGCTCGTGTGCCAGGCGCTCGGCGGCGACAAGCCGCGCTTCCGCGCCCGGCTGACCGGTGACGGCGAGCTGGGCAATCCGGTCGCCCACCCGGTGTTCGGCGCGGACTTCGTGCTGGTCGCGGTCAACATGATCGGCCGCGACGAGAGCTTCCTGCACCTGTTCGACATCGCCTCGGCGCGGGAGCAGCGCCTCCGGCTGAGCGGCGTGCAGGTGAGCCGGGTCACCGCTGCAGGCGCGTCGGTCGCCCTGGAGACCGCGGACGGCATTACGATTCTCGGCAACCGAGGTACACCTTTGCGATGAAGCCCTTCGCCCACCTTTCCTCGCTCGGCGGGGCGCGCGCCGCGGCCGCGCTGCTCGTCGCGCTGGCACCGGCCGCCGCCCAGGAGGGCCGCGTGGAGCGGCGCGACGGGCACTGGAGCGAGGCGATCACGCTGGAACTCAGGCGCGCGGTCGACGACGGACACCGCTGGCTCGCCGAGCACCAGCACGCCGACGGCTCGTGGCACGAGCACGTCGGCTACAAGCTGAACTCCAACTACGAGATCACCGACTACAACGTGCCGCACGTCGGGGTCACCGCGCTCGGCCTGATGAGCTTCCTCGCCGGCGGCCACCTCCCCGGGCGCGGGCGCTACGGCGACAACATCCAGCGCGGCCTGGAGTACGTGCTCGGTTGCGTGAACGAGACCGGGTTCATCTCGGACAACAACACGCGCATGTACAGCCATGCGTTCGCGACGCTGTTCCTCGCCGAGATCTACGGCATGTCGCGGCGCAACGACGTGAAGGTCGCGCTGCAGAAGGCGGTGAACCTCATCTGCGACTCGCAGAACGCGCAGGGCGGCTGGCGCTACCGTCCGTTCGCGCGCGAGTCGGACATGTCGATCACCGTCTGCCAGGTGGTCGCGCTGCGCGCCGCGCGCAACGTCGGGATCACCGTGCCGGTGCGCCACATCGACGACGCCGAGCGCTACGTGCGGCAGAGCGCGGTCGACGCCGGTTCGAGCCGGCGCCTCGGCCGGCACGTGCTCGGCAACGAGGGCGGCGCGTTCCGCTACCAGCTCAACTCGCACAGCCGCGCGACGTTCCCGCTGACCGCCGCCGGGGTGACGACCCTGTTCGCCGCCGGCCGCTACAACTACGACGAGGAGATCATCCAGCGCGCCCTCGACTTCATGGACGCGCAGATGCCGATCTTCAACCGCACCTACGCGGGCCACTACTTCTTCTACTACGGCCACTACTACGCGGTGCAGGCGTACTACATCGCCGGCGGCGAACGGTGGCGCGAGTACTTCCGCGAGATGCGCGACCTGCTGCTCGCCATGCAGCGGCGCGACGGTTCGTGGCCGTGCGAAACGGGACCGGGCGAGGCGTTCTCGACCGCGGTCGCGACCCTGATCCTGTCGATCCCGTTCCAGTATCTGCCCATCTTCCAGCGTTGAGCGCCAGGTGAACCCCGATCCGACCGCCGAGTCGTCGCCGCTGCTGGCCGAGATCGCCGCCCTGCTGCGCTCGCTGCGCAAGCGGATCCGCGGCCGTCTCCTGTGGCACGGGGCAGGCGTGTGCCTCGCCGCGCTGCTCGGCGCGACGATCGCGTACTACGCCGCTGACCGCACCCTGGTCCTGCCGGCGCCGCTGCGCCTCCTCCTGACCGCCGCCGGGACGGTCGGGATGGCGTGGCTGGCGTGGCAATACCTCGTGCGCCCGTACCGGCTGGACCTCTCCGACCCGGACGTCGCGATCACGCTGGAAGCGCGCTTCCCGAACCTGCGCGAGCGCCTGATCAGCGCGGTGCAGCTCGGCCGCGTCATCCAGGGCGGTGACCCGCGCAACCAGTCGCGCGAGATGATCGCGCGCGTGGTCGCCGACGCCACGGCCGCCGCACGCACGCTCACGCCCGCCGAGGTGCTGACCTGGCGGCACGCCGGCCGCGCCTGGGCCGCGTTCGCGCTCGCGCTGCTCGTCGCGCTGCCGGGCGCGATCGCGCGCAGCGACTCGGTCGCGGTGTTCATCCGCCGCGCGCTCGGCGCCAACGTCCCGTACCCGCGGCTCACGACGCTCCACGTCGAGCTGCCGGCGAGCAACGAGCAGTACCGCATCGAGCGCACCGAGGACCGGGCGACGGTGACCATGGCGGCGGGCGACGATCTGCCGGTGCTGGTGCGCGCCGAGGGCGTCGTGCCGCGCGAGGTCATGCTCGCGATCGAGGGCGGGCGCGGGATGCCGGCCGAGGTCGCGACCGCGGCGCGGCCAAACGGGCGCTTCCGCCACGTGTTCCGCCGGGTGACCGACGGCTTCCGGTTCCACGCCAGGGGCGGCGACGACGACCGCGGCGACCTGCTGGTCGAGGTGGTCACCATCCGCCCGCCGCGCGTCGGCACGATCCGCGCCGCCCTCACCTACCCCGAGTACACCGGCAAGCCGCCGGTCGTGCAGGAAGGCGGCAGCATCGAGGCGATCGAGGGTTCGCACGTCGCGCTCGAGGTCCTGCCGCTCGGCGAGGTGGCGTCCGGACGCCTGCAGTTCCAGGAGACCGGCGAGGTCCTCGAGCTGGAGCAGCGCGAGGTCGAGGACGACGGCGGCCGGCGCACGGTGCTGTCCGGCTCGTTCACCGTGCGCAAGAACGACCGCTACCAGGTGCAGCTCGCCGGGCGTGAGGGGCTGCGCGGTCCGCAGGCCGCCTCGTACCCGATCATCGTCGTGCCCGACGCGCCGCCCGGCGGCCAGCTCCTGTGGCCGCAGGACGACGGACTCAACGTGCTGATCCCCGGTGCGATCCTGCCCCTGCGCGCGCAGGTGAAGGACGACTTCGCGGTCGCCGAGGTCGTCGCCGAGCTGACCGTCGGCGACCGCAGCGAGCCGGTGCGCCGCACGCTGGCGCTGCCCGCGGGGCGGACCTCGGCGGCGGTCACCGAGCTGATCCCGCTGCGCGGCCTGCTCGGTCCCGACGCGACGGTGAAGGAAGGCGACAGCATCACGCTCGCCGTGCACGTCACCGACAACCGCGCGCCCGAGCCGCAGACGACCAAGCTACCGAGCCGGACGCTGCACGTGGTGGAGCTGGGCGACATGGAGCGGCGCATCGCCGGGCACTTCCGCCGGGTGCGCGCCGAGGTCGAGAAGGCCCTCGAGCTGCAGATCGACCGCCGCGAGCGGCTCGGTGCGCTCCTCGGCGATCGCGAAGGTGCGCCGGCCGCCGAGCTGGCCGCCGCGCTGACCGCGCTGCAGGTCGGCCAGGGCCGCATCCAGTCGATGGCCGGCCGCATCCACGCCGAGCTGATGCGCTCGTTCAACCTGCACCTGTTCAACCCGATCGACGAGGGCGCGCAGGCGCAGCCGGCGATCGAGCTGTTCGCCGCGCGGCACGCCGACCCCGACGACGGCCGCGCGCTCGTGGCCGAGTACTACCGCGACCTCGCCGCGCAGCGCGAGAGCGGCCGCATCGGCCCGCTCGGCAAGTTCCTCGACCGCATCCTCGCGATGACCGTCGCGGCGGACGAGATCGCCGAGAAGCTCGCGCCGGGGTGCAGCCAGCAGCTCGCCGGCGCGCGCGGCGACAGCGCGCAGCTCGACGGGCGGCTGCGCACCGCGCACGAGCTGCAGGGCAGGATCGTCGAAGTGTTCGAGGGCCTGCTCGCGAAGCTCGACGAGTGGAACGACTTCCAGGACGTGATCTCGACGACGCGCGCGCTGCGCGACAGCCAGCGTGACGTACAGGCCCGAACCCGGTCGATCCGAGGGAAATGACGATGCTCGCTCGCGTGATGCGCACGGTTCTGTTCTGCCTGGTCGCCGGCGGGATCGCGGCCCAGGGCCAGGAGTCCGACACCGCCCGGTTGCGGCGCGACCAGGCCGAGATCCTGCGCAAGGCCGAGCGGCTGCGCGACGTGATGCAGCGCCTGCTCGACCGCTACGAGCAGGAGGGACGCGCCGAGCAGGCCAAGCTCCTGCGCGCCGGGCTCGAGCACCTGGAGGCGGCCAAGCTGCTCGAGGACGTCGCCGGGATCCGCGACGACCTCGACGCCGAGGCGCTGTCACGCGCGGTCGAGAAACAGGGCGAGGTCGTGGCCGAGCTGGACCGCCTGCTCGCGATCCTGCTCGACCGCCGCTCGCTGGAGAGCCTGGAGCGCGAGATCGCGTCCGCCGCGCGCCTGGCCGGGGAGGCCGGCCAGCTGCTCGACCGGCAGCGCGAGCTGCGCGCGCAGAGCCAGGCGACGACCGAGCAGGGCGCGACCGCGGCCGAGGACCGGCTCGCGGGCGCGCTGCGCGACCTGGCCAACCGGCAGCGCAACGAGGCCCAGGCCAACCTGCGGCAGGCCGGTCCGCGCCTGCCGTTCCTGGAGGACGCGCTGGCGCGCGTGCGCGCGCTGCTCGAACGGCAGGTCGACCTGGAGAAGGCGCTCGCCGCCGCGCCCGACGGCGGCCAGCCGGACCCGCGGCGCGAGCAGTCGTTCGCGCTCGGCGACCTCGGCGAGCGCGCGCGCGAGCTGATCGACGCGCGCCGCCGGCAGCACGACTGGCAGCGCGCGCGCGCGGCCGCCGCGGAGCTGGAGAAGGCGGCCGCGGCCGGCGACGCGCAGGCGCGCGAGCGGGCGCAGCAGCGCCTGCAGGACGTCCTCGAACGCCTCGCGCGCAGCCCGCGCGGCGACGACGGTGCGGCCACGCGCGCCGCGGCCGACGCGCTCGCCAAGGCGACTTCGCCCGACGTCGGCGCGCAGGCGCTGCAGGAAGCGGTGCAGCAGGCGGCCGCGCTCGCCGAGGCCAAGGCCGAGGAGCACCGTGCCGCGGCCGACGAGCAGTCCGAGGCGTTGCGCGAGGCGCTGGCCAGGACCGCCGAGCAGCTCGCCGCCGGCCAGGAGAACCGGCCGCCGGCGGCGCAGGCACTCGACGAAGCGCGCAAGCAGATCGAGGCCGCGCGCCAGGCGGACGGCGCCGGCCGGTCCGAGGAAGCGCAGAACGCGCTCGCACGCGCGGCGCGCGCGGTGAGCGAGGCGCGGCAGAAGTACGACGCGGCGAACCCCGACGCCGGCAAGCTCGCGCACGAGATGGCGGCCGATTCCGCCCAGGCCGCGCGCACGCTGCGCAGCGCGCCGCACGGCGAGCAGGCCGAGGAGGACGCCGCCAGGGCGCTCGACGAGGCCGAGCAGGCGCAGCGCGGAGTCGTCGAGCGCGCCGAGCAGGCGGAGGCGCAGGAAGCCGCGCGGCGGTCGCGCACTGCGCTGGAGAAGGCGCGCCAGACGCTGGAACAGGCGATCGGCGGCGCGCGCCAGGGCGGTGCCGAAGCGACCCGCGCCGCCGCCGAGCGGCAGGCCGAACTGCAGCGCGCCGCGGAGCAAGCGCGTGCGCAGGCGGAGGCCGGCGCGCAGACCGGCGAACTGGGCGAAGAGCAGGCCAGGGCGACCTCCGCGGCGGTGCAACGCGCCGAGCAGGCGATGCAGCGCGCGCGCGCGTCGCTGGAGCGCGGCGAGCAGGCGACCGCGGCCGAGCAGCAGCGGCAAGCCGCCGAGGACCTGCAGGCGGCGGAGACCGAGCTGCGTCGCAACCGCCGGCTCGACGCGGCGCAGAAGCAGGAGCTGCAGCGCCTGGCCGAGCAGCAGAAGCAGCTCGAAGAGGACATCCTGCGCCTCGCGCGCGAGGTGGAAGAGCGCAAGAACCGCGCGGCGACGCAGGCGCTGCAGCAGGCGGCGCAGTCCGGCAAGCGGGCGCACGAGGCGATGGAGCG
>DATGPD010000559.1:0-2349 GCA_035305285.1 Planctomycetota bacterium | reverse complement strand
GATCGCGGCGAGCAGCCGGTCGAGGTCCACGCCCAGGCCGTCGGCGGAGTCGGGAACGCGGACGATCTCGGCCCCGCGCACGCGCT
Organism: Planctomycetota bacterium; assembly: GCA_035305285.1. Taxonomy (GTDB): domain Bacteria; phylum Planctomycetota; class UBA1135; order UBA1135; family UBA2386; genus DATGPD01. Next base: position 2,263 of record DATGPD010000559.1, on the reverse strand, counting down.
GCGATTCGTACAGGTAGAGCAGCGAGGGAAACTCGGCGTCGCACAGTACGATCTTGCGGCGCTGGCCGTTGAAGTCGAAGCACGACAGCAGCACCTGACTCGCCACCGTGACGTTCTGGTGCATCGACACCGTGCCGGCCGTCACGCCGAGAATCCGCTCGATGTGGCGCGCGAGCTCGTCCTGCGCCACCCACCAGCCCTCGGCCCAGGCGCGCACGCCGCGCTGGTCCCACTCGTCGAGCCAGCGCTCCACGCGGGTGCGCGCGCGCCGCGGCATGGCGCCGAGCGAGTTGCTGATCAAGTAGCTGGTGCGCTGGCTGATCGGGAACTCGGGTCGCCAGCTCAGGAGCGGATCCGACATGCCCGCAGCGGACACCAGGGCGCCGCGCGAGTCAAACGACCCGGGCCGCCGACGCCGTGGGCCACGGCCGCGCTCACCGCGCCGCGCGGTCGAGCGGCACCTGCAGCCAGGGGTCGGCGCGGACCGCGGGTGGCACCAACCCGTCCTCGCCGCGCGCGGCATCGACGATCGCCGCCGCGCGCCGGGCGAGCAGTTCGCGCAGGCCGTCGTCGTCACGGCACAGCTCGCTGGCGAGCACGAACGCGCCGGCGGCCATCCGCGCGCTGCCGAGCAGGGGCGGCACGCCGCGCGCGAAGCAGTAGGTCGCCGGGTCGCGAGCGTGCACGAAGTACTTGGGCCCCTGTCCCTCGACCCAGCCGTGCGTCGCCATGCGGCGCGCGACTTCGACCGCGGCACGCGCGAGGGCCGCGTCGCCGGTACGCCGGTGCAGCGCTGCGAGCCCGTGCACGAGCAGCGCCATCTGCCAGGGCGCGTCGAAGGCCACGCTGCCGCCGAGCACGTCGGGGTGCGGCGGCTGGGCGATCGCGACCGCGGGCCACTCGTCCAGCCTCGGCAACACCTGCTCGTGCGCGCGGCGCACCGCCCACGCGGCCAGTTCGTCATCCGCCGTGGCCCACGACACGGCGGCGAGCGCCTGCGCACAGGTGCCTTCCCCGCGGCTCGTCTGGAACGGCAAGCGCTGGAGCAGTTCGCGGATCGCCGCGCCGTGCCGGCGGAGTTCGTCGAGCGCGAACGGGTCGCCGGTCAGCCAATAGAACGCGAACAGCAGGTCGACCGTGGCGTGTTCGTAGCCGAGGGGCTCGAACCCGTGCGGATGCCGCAGCGCGCGCTGCGAGAGGCCGGCGCGCAGCGTCGCCGTCTCCGGGGGCAGGCGGGGGCGGCGTCCGGGCAACGGTCGGAGAGCGCCTTGCAGGACCTGGGCCTCGGCGATGCGCAGCAGGTCGGACGAGTGCCAGCGCACCACGCCGTGGAGCGCGCCGGGTGTGTGGTGCGCGCCGCCCGGCGGCGCTTCCGCGCGCGGCACGCCGAAGGCGCCGAACGGACCGAAGTCCGCCACGGCGTGGAACGCGCCGACTGCCGCGGCGGCGAGGTCATCGCTCCGGGATGCCAGCGGCGCCGGGCCGCCGAACAACCCGAACGCGCCGGTCGCGCGCACCCACTCGAGGTCGGCGAACGCCATCGGCGGGCGATCGCACAGGGCCGCCAGCGCGGTGAGTTCGGCGGCGTCCCGCCCGTCGTCCCAGCAGGCATCGAAGCGGAACGCCTTGGCGGTGCCGTCGCCGAGGTAGAGCTGGTCGGATGCGGGAAACAAGTCCTGGCGGTAGCCGACGAGGACGCCCTGTTCGTCCCGCTCGGGTGTCGGCAGCGGCAGCAGCAGCTCGCGAGCCCAGCGCGGGCGAAGGCGCAGGCGCACGTCCTCGGTCACCAGGGTGAAGCGGCGCAGGCGCGCGGGGCCCGAGGCGACGTCGCGGCACGAGCGACCGTTGTCGAGCACGACGGTCAGCTCGCCGAACGGTTCGCTGCCGCGGCTGCTCGCGATGACCTCGACCTCGAACAGCGTGGAGCCGTGCGCCGAAGCGGGCGTGCCCCGGTAACGCCGTCGGCGGACCATGCCGGCGTCGAGCGTCTCGACCTGCCTCAGGCGCGCGACGTGCACGCCCTGCCAAGGATCGACGACCTCGAAGCGGACGGGCAGGTCCTCCGGCCATGGCGAAGCGCCCTCGAACGCCGGGGCCGGCTCCGGCTCCGCGGCGCTCGGCGTCATCCGTACCGGCAGCCGCCACCGCTCCTCGGCGCGGAGCTGTTCGCGCCACTGCAGCTGGACCAGCGCGAGGCTGCCGTCCGGCCAGCGCAGCAAGGGCACCCAGTGCGCCGGAGCGTCGCCGACCGCCACTTCGCGCA
>DATGPD010000558.1:0-2243 GCA_035305285.1 Planctomycetota bacterium | reverse complement strand
GGTGCTGAAGGGCTACGACTACTCGCGCACGCGCAACCCGACGCGCACCGCCCTGCAGGACAACCTCGCCGCGCTCGAGGGCGGCAAGCACGGCCTGTGCTTCAGCAGCGGGATGGGCGCGATCAACACGGTGCTCAACCTGCTGCAAGCCGGCGACCACGTCGTCGCGGGCAACGACCTGTACGGCGGCACCTACCGCCTGTGCACGAAGCTGTACCGCAAGTACGGCCTCGAGTTCTCGTTCATCGACCTCTCCGACCTCGGCAAGGTCGAGACCGCACTGCGCCCGAACACGAAGCTCTTGATGATGGAGACGCCGTCGAACCCGCTGCTCAAGCTGTGCGACATCGCGGCGATCGCCGGGATGTGCCGCGGGCGCGGGGTTCTGACGATGTGCGACAACACGTTCGCGACCCCGTTCCTGCAGAACCCGCTGGCTTTGGGGTGCGACATCGTCACGCACTCGACGACCAAGTACCTCGGCGGCCATTCCGACGTCGTCGGCGGCGCGCTGATCACCAACGACGACGGTCTGGCCGAGCAGCTCGCGTTCTTCCAGAACTCGGTCGGCGCGACCCCCGGGCCGCTCGACTGCTTCCTCGTGCTGCGCGGCACCAAGACCCTGCACGTCCGCATGGAACGGCACTGCCGGAACGCGCAGGCGATCGCCGAGCACCTCGCGCGCGACCGGCGCGTCAGCCGCGTATACTACCCGGGCCTGCCGTCCCACCCGCAGTACGAGCTGGCGAAGCGCCAGATGCGGCTGCCCGGCGGGATGGTGTCGTTCGAGGTGCGCGGCAGCGTCGAGGACGCCAAGCGCGTCGCCTCATCGTTCCGGCTGTTCGCGCTCGCCGAGAGTCTCGGCGGCGTGGAGAGCCTCGTCGACCATCCGGCGACGATGACCCACGGTTCGATCCCCGCGGAAGAACGGCGTGCGGCGGGATTCGCCGACGGCCTGATCCGCTTGTCCGTCGGCATCGAGGACGAAGTCGACCTCCGCGAAGACCTCGACCGCGCGCTTTCCGCCCTGGACCGCTGACGCGGCCGCGCGTCGCTACGCGCCCGCTTCGTGGGTCGCGGCGCCTTCGTTGCCGTGCGCGCGCGGCAGTTCGTCTTCTTCCTCCGGTTCTCCGCCGTCGTCGCCGGTGTCGTCGCCCGACACCTTCTTGCGCATCAACCGACCGACCTTGAACTTCACGATGCGCTTGGCGGGCACCTCGACCCTCTCGAGCGTGCGCGGATTCTGTGCTCGACGCGCCGCGCGCTCCTTGGTCTCGAACACCCCGAACTCGCGGAACTCCAACCGGTTGCCCTCCGCGAGCTCGGCGATGATCATGTCGAGGAACGCCTGGATCACCTCTTTCGCCACCACCTTGGTGACGCCGGTCTGGTCGGCGATGCGGTTCACCAGCTCCTTCTTGGTGATCGTCCTCATGCGGGTCCTCGATCGAGGCGTGCGGAAGCCATCCGGGTGGCGCCCTGCGCGGTGCACGCATTGCCGCGCCGGGCGCCGGAAGCCCACCCGGCCATTATGTCGGCAAGGGCGGCGGAGTAAAGCTATGTCATCACTACCCTTGCGATGATCGTACCGGACGCCGCCGGGGCCCGCTGGCGCTGGCTTCTGGCCGATGCGGCCGAACCGGAGGTGCAGCGCTGGCTCGCGGCCGGGCCGGAATCGGTGGCTGCCCCGGGTCGAGGCGAGACCATCAAGCGCACCCGGACCGGCTGGGTGCAGAGACTGCAGGTCGGCAGCGCAGGCTTCTTCGTGAAGACCTACGTCTACCCGACGCTGCGCGACCGCCTGCGCGGCGTCCTGCGCAACACCTGGCTGCGGCCGTCGCGCGCGGCCCGGGAGGCCGACGCCCTGCGCTGGCTGCGCGCCCGGGGGTTCGCCGCGCCGCGGCCGGTCGCGGTCGGCGAGGCGCGGCGCCGCGGCCTGCTGCACGCGGCAGTCCTCGTCACCGAGGCGGTGGAGGGCACGCCGCTCGACGCGGCCCTGCCCGCGATGCCCGCCGACCAGCGCGCCGCCGTCCTCACGCGCCTGCGCGCGTTCGTCAGCCGCCTGCACGAAGCGGGATTCCGCGATCGCAACCTCGACCTGCGCAACCTCCTCCTCTGCCCCGGCACGGACGGGCCGCGCTTCGTGAAGATCGACTCGCCGCGCTTCGTGCTGCAGCGGCCCGGCCCCGCACGCGACCGGCTGGCGCGCGCCGACTGGCAGCGCCTCGGCGCGTCGCTCGCCG
>DATGPD010000557.1:0-4382 GCA_035305285.1 Planctomycetota bacterium | reverse complement strand
CCTCGTCGTGCCGGACATCGTGCTCGACACCGTGCCCACGGGGCACGTGCGGGTGCTGGTCGTCGAACGCGGCGCCATCCTCCCCGACCGGCGCGTGCGCCTCGGCCAGGCGTTCGGCGAGGCGCGCGCCGAGGCGTGGGTCGACGAGACCGGCACCGCGACGATCGAAGACGTCGCCGCCGGCTTCTACACGATCGCGTTCGGGCGTCCATTCGACCGGTTCCAGGTGTTCCGCACCGAAGCGCTCTTCCGGCTCCGCCCGGGCGAGCGCGTGCTCGACGCGAACCTGTTCTCGATGCGCACCGCCTACGACGAGCGGCGCCGTGGCAACAACCTGATCGTGTTCGACCGCGACAGCGGCGGCGCCGTCGCCGAGGCGGGGATCGTCCTCGACGCCGAGCCGGAGCGCGGCTTCGCGGGGCGCACCCTGGAGAGCGGCACCTTGTTCGCCGGCGTCTCGCCCGAGAGCGAGGCGACCGCGGTCGCCGACACCGCCAGGGACGGCACGCGTGTGCTCAGCGCGTTCACCGCGGTGCGCACTCTGGCGCACCGGTTGGAGCTGCCGGTCCGGATCGCGGCGCGCGCGCGCACCGGCGCGTTCGACCGCCACGGGCTGGTGGCGGCGACGGTCACCGGCGCGACCCAGGGCGGTGGGCGCGAGGCGCGCGCGACCCTGCCGCTCGCGTACCGCGACTGGTTCGAACGGGTGATGCTCGACGACGACAGCAGCGGCGGGCGCGTGCCGCTCGCGTCGCTGCCGGGCACCGGGCAGGTCATCGACTTCCGGATCGGCGTGCCCCTGCCGCGCGGACACGTGTCGGTCGCCGAGACGCGCGTGGACGGGGGGCGCACGCTGCTCGCGGGCGCGTTCGTCGCCTTCGACCAGAAGCCGGTGGAAGGCTCCGTGCTCCCGCTGTCGGGCGCGCTCGTCCCGGCGGACGTCGCCTTCACCACCTCGGCGGTCGGAACCGACCCGCGCCTGCTCGGGTCGATGGTCGCCGACTGGGGGACGGAGGGCGCGAGCGGCACGATCGCCGACGTCGCGCGCGGCACGGTCGACGTGACGCTGGAGCCGGCTTACGAGGCGTGGCGGCTCATGCTGCCCGCGCTGGACGGCCCGTTCGCCGGCGGACGGCACCACGTGTGCCTGCGCGGCGTGAACACGACCGGCGGGGTCACCGTCGAGCAGCGCCAGGCGATCACGTTCACCACGAGGGACACGGCCTTGTACGCGCCGCTGCTCGAGGTGCCCGTGGTGGCGTCGCCGGTGCCGGACGAGGTGGTCGATCCGAACGGGTTCACGGTGAACTTCACGGCGCCCGCCGGCGCGACCTTCCTCGTCCTGGAACTGGCGAGCGACGTCGCCGGGGAGCGGCGCGAGTGGGCCGCGCTGCTGCCGGCGAGCGCGACGTCGTTCCGGTTCCGCCTGCTGCCGAGCCAAGTGCCGCAGGTGCTCGTCCCGGGGCGCACGTGGCAGCTTTCGCTGACCGCGTTCCGCGTCGCGCGCGGCCCGCTGCTCGAACAGCCGGAGCCCGAGCCGTACAAGAGCATCCTCGCGAATTACGTGTCGATCGGTCCGGGCGACCTGGGGGTCGACGCGCTCGCGCGCGTCGCGTTCACGGTGCACACGCCGTGAAGGCGACGATCGTCGCGGCCGGGCTCGGGGTCGCGGCGTGCACCGTGTTCGGCGGCGCCGACCGCCGCACGCCGGCCGCGCTCCTGCACGCGACGCAGCAGGCGCTGCGCGCCGGCGACGTGCTCGCGATGGAGAGCCTGCTCGCACGCGCACGGCAGCGCTTCCCGGTGGATGCCGACGTGCTGCTCTACGACGCGCTGCTCGCCGACATGCGCTGGCACGACGACATCGTCCTCGCCGACCTGCGCGCCGCGGCGGCGGCCGGTCATCCGCAGATCCCGCGTGCCGAACTCGAAGGGCGGGTCGGCGACAAGCTGTTCGCGCTGGGGTCGTGGGCGGAGAGCGCGCCGCTCCTCCGTGCCGGCGCGGCCGGCGGCGACGAGTCGGCGCGCGCGCGTCGGCGCGCGTGGGCCGAGCTGGCCGACGTGCTGCCCGCGGTGCATCGCGACCCGGCCAGCGTGCAGGCGCAGGTCGAGTTCAACCCGGCGCAGGTGCCCGAGCTGCTGCTCGGGCTCGGCGACCGCGGCGGCGCGTTCGTGCTCGACACCGGCGCGACGTTCACCACGCTGTCGGAGTCGCTCGCCGCGCGTCTGCGGGTCGACGCCAAGGTCGAGGCGGGGGAGGTGCGCGACGGCGCCGGGCGGCCGTTCGCCGCGTGCTTCGCGCGCCTGCCCGCGCTGATGATCGGCGGCCTGCGCCTCGGACCGATGCCGGTCCTGGTGGTGCGCGACCAGACGCTGTCGATGCGCGACCTGTTCGGCGGACCGGGCCGCGGCGTCGACGGCCTGCTCGGGCTCGACGTGTTGACCCGGTTCCGGATCGTGATCGACCCCGCCGCACGCGCGGTCACCCTGTCGACCGCGAGCGGCCTCACCGCCGGCAACGCCGCGCCGTGCCTGCGCGTCGACGGCGGCCTGCGCGTCCCGGTCGAGGTCGAAGGGCGCAGCCTGTGGTTCCAGCTCGACACCGGCGCCTCGCGCACGAGCCTCACCGCCGCCGGGCTCGCGCTGGTGCCGGGCGGCGAGGCACGTGCCGCCGCCGCGTTCCGCACCGTGCACGCGCCCGGCGGCAGCCGCGTCGCGGTGCGCGAGCTGCGCAACGTCGAGATGCGCGCCGCCGGCGCGCCGTTCACCGGGGTGACTTTGCCGGTGATCGACCGGCCCACGGGCGCGAGCGGCTTCCCGCTGCACGGCGTGCTCGGCGCGGACCTCGTGCTGCGCTGCCGCGCCATCCTGGACTCGGGCAGGCTGCTGCTGGAGGTGCTGTAGCGGGGCCCCGGCGTCAGCCGTCCGCGCCGACCCGGCGGCGGTCCGCGAGGCCGGCGAGTCCGTCCGCCATGCGTCGGGCGCGCTCGGCATCGAACGGCGCGCCGCCGAACCGCACTTCCTCGTAGGCGGCGAACGCGGCGCGGAGGCTCCCGGCGTCGCAGGGAAGCGCACGTGCGGCGCGCGCCGCGAGCGCCGGCAGCGTCTCGCTGCGCGCGCGCACGACGCCAGCAGCGGACAGGCGGGCGAGGATCCGCTCGAGGGCGGCGCACGCGGGGTGCGTGCGGGGGAGGGCGTGCGGCTGCGGGCGCTCGCGCACCTTCCCGTGCGCGAAGGGGCGCAGCACGAGCGCCGAGAGGAACGCGAGGGCGAGGACCCAAGGGGGGACGCCGGGCGCCTCACCCGTGGACGCGCTGCTCGCGGGCGGCTCCACCTCGGGCACGTCCGGCATCGGGACGTAAGGCTCGGCGCGCGCGGCTTCGGGCGTGGCGTCGATGACCACGTATCCCCGGCCGACGCACGGCACCTCGACCCACGCGTGCGCGTCGGCCTCGCCGTACAGCCGCTCGCCCTCGATGTCGCCGGGGCGGCCGCCGTACAGGCCCGCGCCGATCCGGCAGGGAATGCGTTGCAGGCGCAGCATGACCGCCAGCGCGGAGGCGAAGTGCATGCAGTAGCCCGCGCGGGCGTGGAAGAGGAAGTTGTGCAGCACGTCGGGCCCCGGACCGGTCGGGTCGCGGCGTTCGTAGCGGTAGTCGCGGCGCAGGCCGGCGGCGATCGCCAGCGCGCGGGCGAACGGCGACGTCGCGCCGCCTTCGCGCACGTAGCGTTCGGCGAGCCGCGCGATCGCGGCGTCGGCCAGCAAGGCCTCCGGCAGGCTGAGCAGGTGCATCGCGGTGAGGTCGACGGTCGGCAACCGGTCGGGCGCGGGCAGCACGTGCACGCGGTAGGTCACGTCGTCCGCGCTCGGCACGCGCTCTTCCAGCAGGCCGAGGTCGGAGTGGCCGACGAGGCCGTCGATGCCTTCGACCGCGAACGCGCCGACCGGCAGGAGCAGCCGGCCGTCAGCGAGCGGCGCGCGCTCGACGGTGTAGGTCGCGCCGGCGTGTCGGCCCGGAAGCAGGTGCCAGCGGCCCGCGGTCGGCTGCCGGTGGCGCACGAACTTGCCGGTCGCCCACCGGTTCGCACCGGCGAGGTCGAAGTGCACGTAGCGCAGGTAGAGGTCGGGCGGGACGGGCCCGTCGTCGCGCCGCACGGTCGCGAGCACCGGCGCTTGCAGGTCGCGCACCGCGTCGAGCCACCCGTCGGACTCGCTGAAGTCGAACTGCGAGCTGAGCCCGGGCGTGCGCCGGGTCGCCGCGGCCGTCGCGGCGGGCACGCTGCCGTGTCTGCGCTGGGGCACCGGCGCGAGGCACAGGAGCTCGAACAGGCACGCCGCGGTCAGCACGCACACGGCGACCGTGCGGGAGGCGTGCCACGCA
>DATGPD010000556.1:0-5335 GCA_035305285.1 Planctomycetota bacterium | reverse complement strand
TCGCGGCGAGGCCGGTGATCGCGTGGTCGGGCGACACGGCGGCGAGCAACGCGCCGGGCCAGGCGAGGTCGAGCGGGAGGAGGAGCAGCATGTTGAAGGCGTTCGAGCCGAACAGGTTGCCGATCGCGAGGTCGGGAGCACCGATGCGCAGCGCGACGATCGTCGAGGTCAGCTCCGGCAACGACGTCGCCAGCGCGACCATCGTCGTGCCGACGAACGTGGTGCCGAGCCCGGTCAGGTCGGCGATCCTGCCTGCGGCGTTGGCCAGGAACGGCGCGGCGAAGAACAGCACGACCGCGGACGCGGCGAAGCCGAGGATCGGGCGCAAGAGCGGCCGTTCCCGCCCTCCGGCATCGGGATCATCCTTGCGCATCAGGCGCTGGTCGAAGAACGACAGGCGCACGCCGAGCAGGTAGACGCCCGCAACGACCCACACGCCCACGCCGGCCCCGAGGAGCTCGGTGCGCGACGGCCGCAGGAGCGAGAGCACCACCAGGACGGTCAGGAGGATCGAAGTCGTCGCCGACAGCGCGTGTGCCGCCGAGCGACGGGACAACATCACGCCGCGCTCGCGCCACAGCAGGTCCACGACGCCGAGGATCAGCAGGTTCATCACCGAGCTGCCCAGCAGGTCGCCGACCGCGAGGTCGGGCATGCGCTCACGCAGGATCGCGTTCAGGTCGACGAGCAGCTCGGGAAGCGAAGTCGCCGACGCGACGAGGATGGAGCCGACCAGCAGGCGGCCGAGTCCGGTCGCCTCGGCGATCGCGTCGGCGCACCGCGTGAGCACCGTGCCGGCGAGCACGATGGCGGCACCGGAGATCACGAACTGGAGCAAGGCACCGGTCATGCGGACGAACCAGCAAGAGGCATGGTACGCCGATCATGCGGCATGGCGCGGGCTCGGCGTGCGGGGGCTGCGCGGTTGTTCAAGGCGTGGGTGCCGTGCCGGTTTTCGTCCGGGGGGTCGGGTACCAACCGCCGCCCGACGGACTTCGGACGAACAGGGCGGGAGTGGTGGCCGTGCGCGAGAACGCACTGCGTGCGGCGCTCCGGCTCGCTCGGCGCGTCGACGGTGAACCGCATGATGGAGAGCGCGTCCGGCCGGTGCTCAGGGTCTCGCAACGTGCGGATCCCTGAGCCTCGAACGCGGCAAGCGGACCCGGGAACGGGCGATGCGTGGCCGGCACAGTCGTGCCTCGCCGGGTGAGCATCGAGACCGGAGTTTGCGAACGTCGGATGCAGGCAGGCCGGCGCCCGACGGCCTGCGGCGTCACCCCCGAGCTGCGCATCGTGACCAGCGACAGCGAAGGCGCGCTGCTGATCCCCGTGTGGACGCCGTCTCGACGCGATCAAAACCGGCTGACCGCCGGACGCACGGCGCTGCCGAAGCAGACGTCTCCTCGACCGACTCGCCATGGACGCGTTCGCGCGCGATGTCGACGACACGCGCTCGCACCCGAACCCGCCCACCCGGCATGCGCGTTGCCGTGCCGCCGGTCCAGAGAGCCCGCAGAACCAGCTCCGGATCGATCGCGTGCAGGTCCCAAGCCAGACGCACATCGCCTGTCCCCCGCGCGCATCGAGGTCCGGGCGCGCGGCGCCCGCGCGGCACGGCGGATCCGCCGCGCGGCTTGACGCGGCGCTCGCGCATCGCACCACGGCGCAGCCGACGGCGCTCCCGAAGGCATCGCGACTGCCGGAGCAGGCGCCGGGTGCAACGTTGCGCGACAGCGTGCGCAAGATCGGCACGGCAGCCGCGCTCGCGGCCAGCGGGTGCACGGGCCCGCAGTCCGCGCTCGATCCGGCGGGCCCTGATGCGCGCCTGCTGGCCCACCTGTTCTGGGGCATGAGCATCGGCTCGGCGGTCGTCTGGCTCGTCGTCGTCGCACTCACGCTGCATGCATTCCGCCCCGCGCGCCGGCCCGTGAGCACCCGTGCGGCACGCCTGCTCCTCCTCGGCGGCGGCGTCGCGCTGCCGACCGCGGTGCTCACCGGCCTGCTCGCCTACGCGCTCGCGCTGCTTCCGCGCATGCTCGCTCCTGCCCCACCGGGCAGCCTCACCATCGAAGTCACCGGCTACCAGTGGTGGTGGCGCGTGCGCTACCTGCGCCCGGGCGACGAGCCCGTCGAGCTGGCCAACGAGATCCGTCTGCCGGTCGGCGAGTCGGTCGACTTCCGGCTCGCCGCGGCCGACGTGATCCACTCCTTCTGGATCCCCGCGCTCGGCGGCAAGGTCGACATGATCCCGGGACGGCGCACGCGGCTGCACCTGCGCGCGGCGCGCACCGGCACGTTCCGCGGCGTGTGCGCCGAGTACTGCGGGACGGCGCACGCGCTGATGGCCTTCGACGTCGTCGTGCACGAGCGCGACGAGTTCGAACGCTGGCTCGCGCGCCAGGCGCAGCCCGCCCCCGCACCGGAAGGCGACCTCGCCGCGCGCGGCGCCGAGGCGTTCCTGGCGAACGGCTGCGGCGCGTGCCACGCGGTGCGCGGCACGGCGGCCGACGGCGTGGTCGGCCCGGACCTCACCTGGGTCGGCGGCCGGCAGTCGCTCGGCGCGGGCACGCTGCGCAACGGAGTCGACGCGCTGCGCGCCTTCGTCGCGCGCACCGACGCGCTCAAGCCCGGCGTGCACATGCCGTCGTTCGGGATGCTCGCCGACGACGACCTGAGCGCGATCGCCGCCTGGCTCGGGGGCCTGCGGTGAGCGCCGGGCCGCGCCTGCCGGACGAGCCGCGCGCCGACGTCGGGCCGCTGCGCGCGCCGCCGCCGCCCCAGGTGCGTGCCGCGCAGGAGGAACGGCTGCTGCGCGCCTGGGCCGTGCCGACCGGCTGGCGCTACTGGTCGGCGGTCAACAACACCGAGGTCGGCGTCTGGTACACGGCGGCCGCGCTCGCGTTCTTCCTGTTCGGCGGCGTGCTCGCGCTGCTGATGCGCGTGCAGCTCGCCGTGCCCGAGCACGGCTTCCTCGCGCCCGAGACCTACCACCAGACGTTCACCGTGCACGGCTCGGTGATGATGTTCCTGTTCGCGATCCCGGTGTTCGAGGCGATCGCAGTGACGCTGATGCCGCAGATGCTCGGCGCGCGGGACCTGCCGTTCCCGCGCCTCGCGGCGTTCGGGTTCTGGTGCTTCCTGCTCGGCGGCGTGTTCCTGTGCGGCGCGATCTTCTTCGACGCCGCGCCGCGCGGCGGCTGGTTCATGTACCCGCCGCTCACCTCGACGTACCAGCCGGACATCGGCGCCGACATCTGGTTGCTCGGCTTCTCGTTCATCGAAGTCGCGGCGATCGCGTCCGCGGTCGAGCTGATCGTCGGCGCGCTCAAGTGCCGGCCGCCGGGCATGCGCATCAACCTGCTGCCGCTGTACGTGTGGTACACGCTGGTCGCGGCGGCGATGATCCTGTTCGCGTTCCCGCCGCTGATCGCCGGCAGCATGCTGCTCGAGGTCGAGCGTGCGTTCGGCTGGCCGTTCTTCGACGCGACGCGCGGCGGCGACCCGGTGCTGTGGCAGCACCTGTTCTGGCTGTTCGGCCACCCCGAGGTCTACATCGTCTTCCTGCCGTCGATCGCGCTGGTCGCGATGATCGTCCCGACCTTCGCGCGCACCCCGATCGTCGGCTACACGTGGATCGTCCTCGCCGCCGTCGGCACCGGGTTCCTCAGCTTCGGGCTGTGGGTCCACCACATGTACGTGACCGGGCTGCCCGGCGTGTCGCTCGGCCTGTTCTCGGCGGCGTCGACCGCGGTCGCGATCCCGACCGCCGTGCAGTTCGCGTGCTTCATCGCGACGATGCTCGCCGGCCGCGTCGTGCGCTCCGCGGCGATGCTGTGGGTCGCGGGCGGGATCGCGATCTTCGTGCTCGGCGGCCTGACCGGGGTGATGGTCGCGCTCGCGCCGTTCGACTTCCAGGCGCACGACACCTACTTCGTCGTCGGCCACCTGCACTACGTGCTGATCGGCGGCGCGATCTTCCCGATCGTCGCCGGGGTCTACTACTACTTCCCGCTGGTCACGGGGAAGGTGCTGTCCGAGCGGCTCGGGCGGGTCGCCTTCTGGCTCGCGTTCGCCGGCTTCCACGTCGCGTTCCTGCCGATGCACTTCACCGGCCTGCGCGGGATGCCGCGGCGGGTGTTCACCTACCCCGAAGGGCTCGGCTTCGACGCGCTCAACCTCGTGTCCACCGTCGGCGCGTTCGTCCTCGCCGCGGGGATCGCGGTGCTCGCCTTCGACGTCGTGCGGCCGCGCCGCCGGCAGGCTTACGCGCCGCGCAACCCGTGGGGCGCGGGCACGCTGGAGTGGGTGCAGGAGATGCCGGGCAAGCCCTGGGGGATCCGCTCGATCCCCGAGATCGACGCCCGCTACCCCGTGTGGCAACAGCCGGACCTCGTGCGCGACATCGACGAGGGTCGCTTCTACCTGCCCGACGCCGAGGAAGGTCGGCGCGAGACGCTGGTCACCACGGTCATCGACGCCCGGCCGGTGCAGTGCCAGCGACTGCCCGGCCCGAGCTTCGTACCGATGCTCGGCGCGCTCGTGCTCGGCGGGTTCTTCGTGCTCGGGACCTTCCACCTGTGGCGCGCGGCGCTCGTGAGTCTCGTGCTCGCGGTCGTGGTGTTCTGCTGGTGGCTGTGGACCGCGACCGCGCAGCACCCGGAGAAGGAGGACAAGGACGTCGGGCTCGGCCTGCGCCTGCCACTCTACGTCTCGGGCCCGGCCTCGGTCGGCTGGTGGGGCGTGTTCATCACGATGCTCGCGGACGTCACCGCCTTCCTCAGCCTCGTGTTCGCCTACTTCTTCTTCTGGACGGTGCACGAGGACTTCCCGCCCGCGTGGTCACCCGACCCCGGCCTGCTCGGGCCGTTCCTCGGCGCGGGGCTCGTGCTGCTCGCCTGGCTGCTGACGATTGCCGCCGAGCGCTGCAACCGCCGCGACCTCGGTCCGGCGTGCTGTTTCAGCCTGCTCGCCGGCTCGGGGTGCGCGATCGCCGGCGCCGCCGTGCTCGCCGCGTCGCCGTGGCGCGCGGGCCTCGACCCGACCGCGCACGCGTACCCGGCGATCGTGTGCCTGCTCGTGCTGTGGACCGCGCTGCACGTCGCCGTCGGCGTCGTCATGCAGGTCTACTGCCTGCTGCGCCGCGTGCGCGGCCGGATGACCGCGCGGCGCGACATCGACGTCCGCAACGTCGTCCTCTACTGGCACTTCACCGCGCTGACCGCGGTGATCACCGCGCTCGTGGTCGGCGGCTTCCCGGAGGTCGCATGAGCCGCGATCCGCGCGACGCCCTGCCCGAGCGGCATGAGAGCCTGTGGTTCAGCGCGGCCGGGCCGAC
>DATGPD010000555.1:0-3799 GCA_035305285.1 Planctomycetota bacterium | reverse complement strand
CAGCCAGAGGTCGCCGTGCTCGTGGTCGGGATTGATCGCGCTGCCGAGGCCGCGCACGCGCGGCGGAGGCGGGGCGCCGCGCGGCACGTAATCGGACAGGAACGTCACGTAGATGCGGCCGCCGTCGGCGAGGTGCGCGGCTGCGCAGCGCAGCAGCGCGATGCGCCGCGCGCGGGGCAGGAGCATGTTGTAGAGCCCCGACAGCGCGAGAACCGCCGCGAACCGGCGCGGGCGCTCGGCATCCGCAGCGCCGGGATCCAGCACGGCGACTTCCTTCCCGGCGACCCGCTCTACGACGGCCGGCTGGCGCGCGACGTCGTGCCGGCCGACGTGCTGTGCGTGTGGAGTTCGTGGTTCCGCGCGCGGCTGCTTTCGATTTCCGCGGCCTACGACGAAGGCCGCGTGCGGGTGACCGGGCGGATGCGCTTCCCGCCGCCTACCGAAGTGCCGCGCGATCCGCGACGGCTCCGCGTGCTCGTGCTCGGGGAGGCGGGCGACGAGTTCGCGGCGGCGGTCGAGCCGTTCCTTTCCGCGCTCGCGCGCGATCCCGACGTCGAAGTCGCGGTGCAGCCGCATCCGGCGCGCGCGCAGGCCACGCGCGACCTCGCGTCCGCACTGGCGTGGTGCGACGTGGCGCTCGGCATGCGCTCGTCCGCGCTGTACGAAGCGCTGTTCCACCGCCGGCCGGTGGTCGTCGCGTGCAAGGAACGCGCGCACCCGCTGGCCGGTCTCGTCGCGTTCTGTCCGGAACCCGAGCACGCGGCGCACGCGTGCCGGCAGGCGGCGGCCGATCCGGCCACGCTCGCGCGGGCGCGCGCGGTGGTGTGGGGCGATCCGCCCGACGACCCCGTGCGGGAAGTGCTCGCCGCCGTCGGGATCGGCGACGGCCCTGCGCCGTCCGCAGGCTCGGTGCCCGCACCGCGCGGGAGCCGCGCGGCCACGGGGGTCACACGCACGCGGTAAGCTTCCGGGACCTCACCAACCGAGACCGCACCATGCACCAGAAGCCCGAGCCCGCCGAGCGGGCACAACCGGAGAAGCCGGAACCGCACCTGCTGCCCTACGAGCCGCCGCGCGTACAGTCGGTCAAGCTCAGCGACGACGCTGCCGAATCGCTCACTTGAAACCTGGTGTCCACCTCGTGAGGTGGACGCGGGACCGGTCGGTCCCGCACCCGAACGCAGGCAGCGTCCCCCACCCGGGGGTCGGCCCATCCGACTGATGGCTCCGCTCACACCAGCCGACGCCCTGCGAGCGCGCGCAGCCACGATCAAACCGCGCGCGTTCAGCCTGGAGCTGACCAAGGGCTGCAACCTGCGCTGCGGCTACTGCTACTACGCCGCGCGCGAGCACGCCTACGACCCGCGCACGGTGATGTCGCGCGAGGTCGCCGAGCAGGCGGTCGAACGCCTGCTGCGCGACGCCGAGCCGGGCGCGCCGGTGCACTTGCATCTGTTCGGCGGCGAGCCGTTGCTGCAGTTCGACCAGCTGTGCCACGTCGTCGAGTACGGCGAGCGACGCGCCGCCGAGGACGGCCGGGCGATCACGTTCGAAGTGACCACCAACGGCACCCGGTTCACGCCGAAGGTGAACGAGTTCCTCGACGCGCACGCGATCCACGTCGGGGTCAGTTTCGACGGCCCGCCCGAGGTGCAGGACGCCGCACGCCCTGCCGTGTCCGGGTCGTCGTACGCGCTGGCGGCTCCCGGCATCCGCGCGTTCCTCGCCGGCCGCGCCAGCACGCCGCTCGAGCACGCGACGCACGCGAGCGTGGTCGTCACCCGGCGCGAGCTGGACCTCGTACGCATCGTCGAGCACCTCGAAGCGCTGGGCTTCCGGAAGATCCTGCTGACGCCGGCGACCGACCTGACCGGCAGGACGCACGGCCTGCGCGAGGAAGACCTGCCCGCGCTGCTCGCCGCCTACGACGCGCTCGCCGAGCGCTACGAAGCGAACCTGCGCGCCGGCAGACCGACGGCGGCGACGTGGTTCCCCGACCTGATGGGCAGGCTGCTGTCCGGCGAGCGACGCGCCGCGTTCTGCCAGGGCGGGCGCGACTACCTCGGTGTGGCCGCCGACGGCAAGCTCGCGCTGTGCTACCGCTTCTATGAGGATCCGCGCTTCGCGATGGGGCACGTCGCCACCGGCATCGACCGCACGGTCACCGAACGCCTGCTCGCGTTGCCCGTCGAGGACAAGCCGGCGTGCTCGACCTGTTGGGTCCGCTACTTTTGCGGCGGCGGCTGCCACCATGAGAACCTCATGACCACCGGCGGGCTCGGCGAGCCGAACCGGATCACCTGCGAGATCCTGCGCCACGGCATGGGCCGGACGCTGGAGATCTGGGCCCGGCTGTCGCGCGCGGGCACGATCGGCGAGCGGCTGCCGGTGGACGGAAGACGCGATGCGATGACGCAGGAACAGACGCTCGCCTGGGAGGACAGGCCGCGCGCGCGGGCGTCGTGCCACGTGCGCGAAGTCGGCGACGAACGGGTCGTGTACGAGCCGGTCGGGCACGAAGTCGTCGTGTTGAACGCGACCGCGCATTTCATGTTCTCGCTGTGCGACGGCCGGCACACGGTGGCCGAGATGCTCGACGCGCTGGCCGCGCGGTTCGCCGCGCCGCGGGACGTGCTGGAGCGCGACCTGCGCGCGACGCTCGCGCTGTTCGCGGCGAAGGGCTTGACGGAATGACCGGCGCGCGGCGCCAGCGGACTCGGCGCGCGTGACCGGCGAGTTCGGGTTCCGTCTGCTGGACACTCCGGTGGTCGTGCGCTCCGCGTCGGAGGAGGCGCTCCAACGCGTGGGTGCCTGCTATCGGGGTGTGGATGGCGCCGGTGAGGAGGCGCTGGCGGCGGCGATCGAGCCGGACGGCGAAGGCTGGAGGGTGGTCGTGGAAGGCCGCCCGAGGGTGTCGGCTGCCGACCTCACGGCCGCCGTGCGCGCGCTCAACCACGAGCTGATGCACGCGCTCATGGTGCGCCACCGGCACCTGTTCTTCGTGCACGCGGGCGTGGTCGCGTTCGGCGGGCGCGCGATCGTGCTGCCCGGGCTGTCGCGCGCCGGCAAGTCGACGCTGGTGCTCGCACTCGTGCAGGCGGGGGCGGCGCTGCTGTCGGACGAGCTGCTGGCGTACGACCCGGAGGCGGGGCTGCTGCGGGCGTTCCCGCGCGCAGTGAAAGTGCGCGACGAGTGCGTCGGCTACTTCCCCGCGTTTGCCGGGCGCTTCGTCGGCAGCGGTGAGGGCCGCTTCTTGCCGCTCGGCGTGCTCGGCGACGGCGGGGTCGCCGGGTCGGCTCGTCCCGGGTTGGTCGTGGCGCCGCGCTGGGATGCGCTGGGTGACGACGAACCGCGCCCGATCCGCCCGGGTGAAGGGCTGCTGTGGCTGGTGCGTTCGGCGCTCAACTTCGGCAGCCAGCGCGAGCGGAGCATCGACCATCTCGCGGCGCTTGCCGGGCAGAGCCGGTGCTTTGAGCTGGCGTGGCGGGATCCGCATGCGGCGGCGCGGGTGCTGCGGGAAAGGGTGGAGGAGGTGGGGTGAGGGTCTGGGGTTGGGGGTTGGGTGGCCCGAACACGGTTACATGGTCGACACTCGTGTCCGGCCACATGGGTGACAGGTCGAGCGTGACCGGGGGGCGGTGTCTTCGTCGGTCGCGCGTGCATGCGTGTTGAGGTGTGCAACCCGGCGCACGTGAAGCTGCGGCGAGCGACGCCGTGGTCTCGCGGCGCCTGTGAAGCCGCCGCTCCTCCGCCCCCACCGCGCCTTTGGGCACGGTGCGGGGCCGTGCTCTGATGCCGG
>DATGPD010000554.1:0-2533 GCA_035305285.1 Planctomycetota bacterium | reverse complement strand
CGATGGTCAGCTCCGACGGAGGCGAGGCGCAGGCGGCGAGCAGCGTGGCGGCCGCGAACACCGCGCGGAGCGAGCCCCGGGAACGATGGCGCTTCGACTCCATGGCGGGGATTCGGCAAGCATCATGCCTGACGTGCGTGTCGAGGCAGCGGCCTCGGTGCCCCGATGGTCCGCGCGCACCGTGCCCGAGGCACTTCGGCGATGGAGCGGCCGCGAGCCACCGCCTGTCTCGCTGCGGCAACACGTCGGCGCGCGCGCTCTGCGCGCTTCGGGTCGGGTGCCCGGGAGGCAGCGCGCGGTCCCGGGGGGACGCCGGACGCGGCGCGGTCCGGGCGTTCGCCGCGGGCGCCCGGTCCGTGGTGCGCGCAGCCAGATCGTCGGACCTGCGCCTGACGAGCCCGCGACGCGCAACGCCGGGCAGGCGTGCAGCAGCGCAGAAGCGCCTTGCCTGGCCGCCACCGCGCCCCGGGCCGCGCCGCCGCCTTGGGCGTACGCGAACCCTCGACCTCCGCCGGCCCGTCCGGTCCGACCCGCGCTCGCCCCGCTTGCGGACTTGGTACAGCCTCCCGCGGCCCGATGCCGACGTCTTTCCGTTAGATAGCGCTGCCGCGCCGCCCCGGCGCGGCCGTCCCGACCGGAGCCCTGACGATGCGCACCTCATCCCGCCTCGGCCTCTGTCTCGCGCTCGCTGCCTTCTTGCCCGCCCAGGTGGACGGACCGACGCGCGAACGGGAGCTGGCCGCGGCGCGGGAGATCGACCGACTGGTCACCGCGCACCTCGCGCAGAAGGGTCGCAAGCCGAACCCGGTCGTCGACGACACGACCTTCGTGCGCCGCGCGTACCTCGCGATCGCCGGCCGGATTCCCACCGCGGGCGAGGTCGCCGCGTTCGAGAAGCTGCCTGCGGCCAGCCGGCGGCAGGCTCTGGTGGAGTCCCTGGTCGGTTCGCCGGCGCACCAGAGCCACCTGTTCAACTGGTGGGCCGACCTGCTGCGGATCCGGACCCGGCTCAACCGCCAGGTCTCGGGCGAGCCGTACATGCACTGGCTGCAGGACGCGCTCGCGCAGAACAAGCCGTACGACGTGATGGTCAAGGAGCTGCTGGCCGCCGAGGGGCCGGCGCACGCGCCGGGCAACGGCGCGACGGGCTACCACCTGCGCGACCTCGGGATGCCCGAGGACGACATGGCGAACACGATGCGCCTGTTCCTCGGCACGCGCCTCGAATGCGCCCAGTGCCACGACCACCCGTTCGACAAGTGGAAGCAGAAGGAGTTCTTCGAGCTGGTCGCGTTCAACGGCGGCATGCAATACCGCACCGGGTTCGAGCAGAGCCCGCAGGCACAGGCCCTGCGCGAGTCGACCCGGGCGCTGCTCGAGCAGCACGGCCAGCGCGCGCAGCAGGCGCTGCGCCAGGTCGTGCTCACCGCGACGCTCGGGATCACCGGCAGCGGCACTGGCTACGCGCGCCTGCCCGACACCTACCGCTACCCGGACGCGCGCCCCAACCAGCCGGTGCAGGCCGACGTGCCGTTCGGCAACGCGGTGGCGCTCGACCTGCCGCCGCCGCGTCCGGGCGCGCGCCAGCCGCGCCGACCCGCGCGGCGCGGCAACGCCGGGCTCGGCACGCCCGCCGGGACCCGCAAGGCGTTCGCCGACTGGCTCGCTTCGCCGGACAACCCGCGCTTCGCGACGGTGATCGTCAACCGGTTCTTCAAGCGCACCTTCGGTCGCGCGCTGATCGAGCCGCTCGACGACCTGCGCGACGACACGCGCGCAAGCATCCCGGAACTGATGGCCCACCTCGAGCGCCTGGTGGTCGACCTGCGCTTCGATCTGCGCGCGTTCGAACGGATCCTGCTGCGCACCGAGCTGTTCCAGCGCGCGGTGGCGGGTGATCCGGACGGCGACTTCGCGTTCGAGGGCCCGCTCCTGCGCCGGATGACCGCGGAGCAGCTGTGGGACTCGCTGCTCACCGTCGTCGTGCCGGACGTCGACGCGACCTTGCGTCCGCCGGGAGCGCGCGCCGCCGAGGTGTACGCGCGCTACCAGCAGATCGTGAACGCGACGCCGGAGACCATCGTCCGCGAGGTCGAGGACTACCTCCTGCGGCAGAGCGACCCGCAGAAGTACCGTGCGATGATGCGCGAGCGCGCGCGCCTGGAGATGGAGGAGAAGGAGGCGCAGGCCGAGGCGAACCTACGCAAGGCGCGGCCCCTGTTCCGTGCGCTCGCTGCCGCGCGGCGCAACGGCGACGCCGAGGCCGAGGCGCGCGCCGCGGCCGCGCTGCGCGAGCTGGGTGTGCCGCTGCCCGGCGAGCGCGTGCGCCGCGCGCGCCCCGACCAGACCCTGGCGCGCGCTTCGGAGCTGCCGCAGCCGGCGCCCCCCGGCCATCTGCTGCGCGAATTCGGTCAGTCCCCGCGCGACGTGATCGACGGCGGCCACACCGAGGCGAGCGTGCCGCAGGTGCTCGACCTGCTGAACGGCTTCGTCGACCAGCGCCTGCTCAACAACCCGAACGCTGCCCTGCGCC
>DATGPD010000553.1:0-6147 GCA_035305285.1 Planctomycetota bacterium | reverse complement strand
GCCCGGCCGGATGAACAGGATCCCGGCGACGTCGAAGCTCAGGAACAGGCCGAGCTTGGCGTTCACCAGCGAGAAGTCGGAACGCACCGCAGTGCCGGCGTTGATGTTGCCGTAGCTCGCGGTGAGGATGCCCGATCCCTGGTTGTCGTAGGCGAACGCCGACAGCGACATCCCGCCGCCCACCAGGCCGGCGTCGTTGACCAGCTCGATGCGCGCGTAGGGTGAGCCGACGCTGTCGCCCTGCCCGAGGCCGTCGTCGACCTTCGCGCTGCCGGACAGGTTCTGCGCGCCGCGCGCGAACCCGATTTCGCCGCTCATCTCCAGCTGCAGGTAGCCGACGTCCACGGACGCCGTCGTGCACGACGCGGCCGCGATCGCCGCACAGGCGAGGACGAGAATCGCTCTCACATTCGCTCCCTCAAAGTGGTTGCGGGACGGGGCGGGGTGCTGCCGGACGGACGCGGATCGGACGGCGGCGCAAGCCGAACTGCGCGCGAGGGCCGTGACGTGCCCGGCGCGCGGTGCGTCCGGCTGCTCAGAACGCGACCCCACCGCCGATCATCCAGCCGTGGAGCTGCACGTCCGCCGAGAAGTTGCGCGAGTCGGCGCGGCCGCGCGCATCGAGGTCGATGAAGCGGTAGCCCGCGAACAGCTCGACCACCGGCACCGGGTTGAAGCGCACCAGTGCCTCGACGTCGAGGTACCTGCCGTCGGCGTCCTCCAGGTCGGCCTCCATGTAGCCGATGTCGAGCGTCCCGGCGACGATGCCGAGGTCGACCTCCGCCTGGAGGAAGACCATCGGCACGAAGGCCTCGTTGTCGACCCGCTCGAAGTCCGTGGTCACGACGTCGGTGACCTGCATGTCGATCTCGAAGTAGTCGACGCCGAGGCCGGGCGACACGCGCACGATGCCGAAGTCGAACAGGTCGAAATGCGCGGCGGCCTTGACGTTGGTGAACGACAGGAAGGTCGAAACCTGGCTGCCGCCGGGGATGTCGCCGTACTGGTGGTTCGGTGCCAGCGTACCGCTGCCGGTCTCCGAGTAGGTGAAGCCGGACAAGGTCACCGCGCCGATCGGCAGGCCGACCTCGGCGCGCACGTACGGCGCAACCGACGGGTCCTCGGCGCCCAGTTCCCGGTCCAGGTCGACGCGGTTCGCGCCGAGCGGCAGGTTGCCGCTGCTGTTGTCGAGCGCGAGGTCGCCCTGCAGCACGGCATGGGTCATGCCGGCGTACGCGCGGGCACGCACGCCGATGCACCCCGGCAAGACGAGGGCCAGCGCGAGGCCGAGCGGGACGTGTCGCGGGACGCGCCGCCGGTCGGAAGCAGGACGCGGTACGTCGCGCCGCGCGGCGGTGCGGGACGAGGAACGGGGCGCGCTGGCGCAGTGGGTCATGGGATTCGCCGTGGAGCCGAGCCGCTTCGCTCTGCAGCCTCCTTCGGAATTGCGATGTTCCTCGCTTGAGGCATGTCGGCCACCGCTACAGCAATCCGAATCCGAGGTCCAGGAGATGCTCGCGGAGCCGGAGCCGCGGGGTCGGCCGCGCCTTCTCCTTCGACCACTGCACTGCCATCCGGTCCGCCCAGCCCTTGCGCTCGTCGACCCGCCTGCCGAGGTAACCGCCGCGCCGGTTGCACTCGGCGGCCCAGGCGCGCATCGCCGCGTCGGCGCCGTCGAGCGCCGCGTCGAGCCGCGCCTCGTCGTAGCGCTCGAAGAACAGCACGCCCTCGAGCGGCATCCGCTCGCGGGCGACCGGGTCGTCGGCCGGATGGCCGAGGGTCATGCCGAACACGACGTAGGCGTGCTTCGGTAGCCCGAGCAGGCGCGCCAGCTCGACGGGGTGGTCGCGCGCCGCGCCGATCATGCATCCACCGAGGCCCTGGGATTCCGCCGCGAGCAGCAGGTTCTGGCCGAGCAGCGCCGCGTCGACCGTCGCCTGCAAGAAGGTCTCCAGCGGCCCCGCGTCCAGCGTCGTCCCGTGCCGGGCGCACGACCGGCCGAGCTTGTTGAGGTCGGCGCAGATCGCGAGAAACACCGGCGCCTGCCGGATGTGCTCCTGGTCGCCGCACAGCTTCGCGACCGCGGCGCGCCGCTCCGCGTCGCGGACCGCGATGACCGCGTAGGCCTGGATGAAGCTCGACGTCGACGCGTGCCGCGCGGCGTCGACCAGCGCGGCGATCTGCTCGTCGGGGACGGGATCGGGTCGGTACGCGCGCCGCGAGCGGTGCGCGCGCATCACCTCCACCACCGTCCGGCCGACGCCGCCGAGCCAGGCGCGCGCGACAGCGAGGTCTTCCGGCGTGTCGAGGTCGCGCAGCACCCAGGGATCGCGCACGGCGACCGTGTCGACCGGCGCGGCGCGCACGACGTCGCGCAACGTGGCCGTCCCGGGGTCGAGCACCGCGTCGAACAGGGCGGCGGGAACGGCGATCGGATGGCCCGGACGCCCGTCGTACAGGGGCAGCACGAAGGCCGGGCGCTCGGCGGCGCGGAGCCGGCGGACGAGGGCGCGCACGGTGGCCGCACTCGCGAGTGCATGGTCGACCGGGAAGAGCACGGCCGCCGCGCAGCCGGCCAGCGCGCGCAGTCCGGCGCGGATGCTGTCGATCATTTCCGCGCCCTGGTCGGCCTCGACCACTTCGACGTCGAGGTCGGCGGGCAGCGGGTCGGCGCCGGCGGCGCGGACGACGACGACGCGCCGCGCGCCGCCGCCGCGGCACGCGCCGACCGCGTGCGCGATCGCGGGCTCGCCGTTCAGGTCGAGCAGCGCCTTGTCGCCGCCCATCCGCCGGCCGCGGCCGGCGGCGACGATCACCGCGTCGACGGTCAGTAGGACAGGCCGTTCTTGCGCAGGTGGACCCATGGCTTCCCAGCCGCGACAGCATCGCCTCCGCTGACCTCGGCGCACAGCAGCCAGTGGTCGCCGCAGTCGACCTCGGCGCGCAGCTCGCACACGAGATGCGCACAGGCCGCAGCCGGATAGCGCACGCCGTTGGCGGCGGTCGCCGCGTCCACGCCTTCGAACGGGTCGCCGTCGCCCGCGCCGCCGGCGTAGCGCGCGAGCAGGGCGCGGTCGCCGTCGCCGATCACCGCGAGACAGAACGAACGCTCGGCGCGCAGCAGCGCGAGCGCCCTGTCGCGCTGCTTGTTGAGCGCGACGCTGATCGCCGGCGGCTGGAAGCCGACCTGCTGCACGAACGACACCAGCATCGCGAGCCCGGGCGGCTCGCGACCGGCGCACAGGACGAACAGGCCGCTCGGGATGCGCGCGAGCGCCCGGGCCGTGCCGTCGAGCTCAGCCATGGCCGCGCAACTCACGCAAGGACACCAGACTGTGCACCTCGAACTCCGCGCGGAACGCGTCGGCTTCGGGGTCCTCCCGGTCGGCGAGCGCGAGCACGGCGACCACCTCGCCGCCCACCGCGCGCACGGCCTCGATCGCCTTCCGCGCCGAGCCGCCGGTCGTGATCGTGTCCTCCAGGATCACGACCTGCTGGCCGGGTTCGATCCGCCCTTCGATGCGCGAGCCGGTGCCGTGGCCCTTGGGCTCCTTGCGCACGAGGAACGCACTGAGGTTCTGCCCGGTCTCGTAGCTCAGGGCGCAGATCGCCGCCGCCATCGGGTCGGCGCCGAGGGTCAGGCCGCCGACCGCGGTGACATTCGGCCAGCGGCGCAACTCGTGCAGCATCAGGCGCGCGAGCAGCCACAGTCCCTCCGGGTGCAAGGTCACCTCCTTGCCGTTGATGTAGAACGTCGAGCGCTTGCCCGACGCGAGCACGATGTCGAGACCGTCGCGGTAGGCGCGCTCGCGCACGAGCTGGACCAGGCGGCGGCGGCCGGCAACGGGATCGAAGTTCACGGGCGTCAGCACGCGGGATCCTGACTATGCTCGCAAGCGTATGTCGAGCACGTCGTCGACGGTCACGGAAAAGCACTTCGCCTACCTGGCCCAGCGCACGCGCGGCGACGACGAGTTCCTGCTCCGCCTGAAGGAAGCGGCACGCGCGGCGGGTCTGCCCGAGATCTGGATCGCGCCCGAGCAGGCGAGCCTCATCGAGATCCTGCTCGCCCTGCGCGGCGCGCGCGATGTGGTCGAGGTCGGCACGCTCGCCGGCTACGCCGCGATCCGCATGGCGCGCGCAATCGGTGCGGGGGGGACGGTGAAGACGATCGAGGTCGAGCCGTGCCACGCGGCGTTCGCCCGGCAGTGGATCGCCGCCTCGGACGTCGCCGGGCGGGTCGAGGTGCTGGAAGGCGATGCGCGCGCGATCCTGCCGACCCTGCCGGCGGAGTCGGCCGACGCGTGCTTCATCGACGCCGACAAGGCGGGCTACCTCGCCTACGTCGACGAATGCGTCCGCATCCTGCGCCCGCGCGGGCTGCTGCTGGTCGACAACGCGTTCGCCTTCGGCCGCGTGCTCGCCGCGGACGACCAGGACCCCGAGGTCGTGGCGATCAGGCGCTGCAACGACGCGATCGCCGCGCGCACCGACCTGCGCGGCGTGATCGTGCCGCTCGGCGACGGCTGCTGGGTCGCGGTGAAGGAGGGTCGGTGAGCGCGGCCTCCCTCACCGTCGTCGCCACCCACGCCGAAGCGGAGACGATGGTGCGCGCCGGCATCGACAGCGCCGACCTCGTCATCCTCGAAGGTCAGGACCGGGACGCCGCGCTTGCCGCGGCGGAGCAGGGCCGGCAAGCGGGACGCGGTCCACTGCGCGCCGTGCCGTTTTCGTGCGGCCGCCGCTGCCTCGTCGTCCTGCCGACCTTCAACGAACGGGACAACTTGGAGCGGATCGTCGCCGACGCGCTCGCCTACCTGGAGACCGACGTCCTGGTGGTCGACGACGGGTCGCCGGACGGGACCGGCGCGATCGCCGACCGGCTCGCCGCCGCCGACCCGCGCGTCCGCGTCCTGCACCGCGCCGGCAAGCAGGGGCTCGGCACCGCGTACATCGCCGGCTTCCGCGACGCGATCGCGCTCGGCTACGAGCTGGTGTTCGAGATGGACGCCGACTTCAGCCACCCGCCCTGGGACCTGCCGCGCCTCGCCGCGGCCGGCGCCGCAGGTGCCGACCTGGTCATCGGTAGCCGCTACGTGCCCGGCGGGAGCACGGTCGGCTGGGACCTGCGCCGGCGCCTGCTGTCGCGCGGCGCGAACCTGTACGCGCGCGTCGTCCTCGGCACGAAGATCCGCGACATGACCGCGGGGTTCCGCTGCTACGCGGTCGACCTGCTGCGCCGCCTCGACCTCGACGCGGTGGCGGCGCAGGGCTACGCGTTCCAGATCGAGATGGCCTTCCGCGTGCAGCGCGCCGGCGGGCGGATCGTCGAGTTGCCGATCCACTTCACCGACCGGCGGGTCGGGCAGAGCAAGATGGACGGGCGCATCGCGCGCGAGGCGCTGTTCCTCGTGCCCAAGCTGCGCTGGCGCGCGGCGCGCTGACCCGACGCGCTCCGAATCAGCTCGTGCGGCCGGCCGCGGCGAGCCGCTCGTTCTCGATGTCGACCAGCATGCTCTCGGTGACATCGCCGGTCGGATACTTGCCGTCGAAGCACGCCGTGCAGAAGCGCCGGCCATCGCCGTGCAGCGGCTGCACCGCAGCGAGCATGTCCTCGACCGTCTGGAACAGGAGGTGGTCGCAGCCGATGTCGCGCGCGACCTCCTCGATCGTGCGCCCGCGCGCGATGAACTCGCGCCGGGTCGACATGTCGATCCCGTACGGGCACGGGTGCAGGAGCGGCGGCGAGTACGACGCGAGGTAGACCTTCGTCGCGCCCATCTGCCGGGCGATCTTGACGATCTGCCGGCTGGTGTGCCCGCGCACGATCGAGTCGTCGACGATCAGCACGCGCTTGCCCTCGAACTCCATGCGGATCGGGTTGAGCTTGTGCCGCACCGAGTCCTTGCGCGCGCTGTCGCTCGGCATGATGAAGGTGCGCCCGACGTAGCGGTTCTTCACGAACCCCTCGCGGTACGGGATGCCCAGTTCCTCGGCCATCGCCTGCGCCGCGGGGCACGACGACTCGGGCACCGGGATGACGACGTCCGCGACCAGGCCGGTGCGCCGCCACGCCTCGGCGAGCTTGCGGCCCATGACCAGACGCGAGTGGTAGACCGACGCGCCGTCGAGCACCGAGTCCGGCCG
>DATGPD010000552.1:0-10154 GCA_035305285.1 Planctomycetota bacterium | reverse complement strand
GGCGTCCTGCAGGGCGCGATCGACCTGCGCTTCACCACCGGCATCCGTGACACGGGCCTCCTGGGGGTGCGGCCCGTGCGCGGCGGGCTGGGCCTGCCCGACCCGTACCTGGTCAAGCCGGGCGACCCGCTGAACAGCGTGGTGCTGCACCGCATGGCCCGCCTCGACGGCACGCGCATGCCGATCCTCGGCAGCAACGTCGTCGACCGCGACGGACTCATGCTGCTGATCGAGTGGGTGCGCGGCCTGTAGCGCGCGGCGGCGTCAGCCGCCGACCGTCACGCGCAGGCCGTCGCTGGTCACCGGGCCGTTCGGGTTGGCCGAGAACATGTTGACCCACCACTGGAACGTGAACGAGTGGCCGGTGAGCAGGGGGACGCCGGGGATCGGGATCGGCACCGAGGCCCGGCCCTGGGTCACCGGGAAGAGCCCGACGACGCCGTTCAGCTCGTTCCACAGCAGGCTGCCCGGTGCGCCGATCAGGTTCAGGTCGAACGGCAGCCCGCCGGCGTCGTCGCGCAGTCCGAAAGTCAGGAACGCGTCGCGCGCCGACACGCCGTACACCGGCAGGATCGCGCCCGACAACTCGACCGCGAACGTGCCGCCGACCACGAACTGCGTGCTCGACGTCCCGATCTCCGGGAAGCAGTCGTAGAAGCCGAAGCCGCGCACGCCGTACTTGTGCGCCGAGCCGAGCTGGACGTATTCGTCGGCGCCGAGGTCGGGCAGGGCGCTGCCGTTCGGCCGGCTGACACTCGCGCGCGGGTCGCCCTCGTAGTCGGTGGGCGGCAGGGCGATCGCGACGTTGCCGCGGTCGATGCACGGCGAGGTCGGTGCGAGCTTGTAGAACGGCCGCAGGAGCTGCGGGTCGGTGAAGTTGAGGTTGCCCGCCCCGGGCTGGCTGCCCGACTGGAAGCAGCAGTAGCTGAACGACGCGACGCCGGAGACGTCGATCGCGTTGCCGGCGAACACGCAGTGGTCGACGGTGATCTGCTGCGACGTCGTCTCGAACGCCGACGAGTTGTCGGCGAAGGTCACGCTGCGCACGACGGCCGGCGCGATGCCGCTCCGCCGGAGGCCGGTGGTGTTGCGGCAGATCAGCGCGGACTGCACGGAGATCGAGCTGCTCGCGCCGCGCACGTCGAGGTACACGCCCTCGCTCATGTCGAGGATGCGGTCACGCAGGGACTCGAAGCGGAGCTGCACCGGCTCGGCGTTGCGGATCCACACCCCGAGGTGTCCCAGGTCGATCAGGTTGTCGGCGGTCGACACCAGGCAGGAGCCGGCGCCCTGCACGTCGACGTACAGGGCCCGCTGGCAGCCGTGGATCGCGTTGCGCTCGGCGCGCAGCGTGTACGGGCCCGGCGCGAGCATGCCGGCCAGGCGGATCGCCGTGCCGCAGCGCACGAACTGCGACAGCTCGACGTGCGCGGTCGGATCGGGCGGCCGGGTGACCTCGAGGAACACCGCCTCGTCGCGGATGTCGGCGAAGCGCGACGACCAGACTTCGAAGTTGGTCGTGTTCGCCGACGGTCCCGAGCGCACGTGCACGCCGCGGTCGCACTGCCGGAACCAGCTCGTGCGGAACAGGCCGCCGACGTTGCCGCCCGAACTCGTGTCGTCGAGGTAGACGGCGGTGCCGAGCGCGGTGAACGTGCACTCGCCGACGTCGGGGAACACGACCGCGCCCGGGGTCGACGCGATGACCTCGATGCCGCGCGGCGCGCTGCGGAACAGCGTCTGGAAGAACCGCGGGTCGATGCCGCGCGAGCTGCCGGCGTCGCCGACGTGCACGCAGGCGCGCGACTGGTTCTGGAACGTGCAGTCCTGGAAGCGCGGCCGGTGGCGCTGGGTCGAGTGGCCCATCTCCACGCCGTAGGCGCCGCCGTCGAACACGAGGTAGCGCATCGTGGAGGGGTTGCGCGAGTAGGCGAGCGTCGGGTCGAAGCGCATGGCGGTTCCGCCCGGCGGCGGCTGGAGCACGGGCATCCGACCGTGGCCGACGAAGGTGCCTTCGATCCACAGGTTCGGCACGGGACGGATCGGGAAGGTCTCGCCGTTGGTGGCGGTCGAGTAGACCTGGTCGCCCTCGACGTTCAGGCGGTTGGCCTCGTCGGGGTTCGCGACCGGAGGGATGCGCGGGATCGCGTAGGCGAACGTCTTCCACGGCGTGTCCGGGGACGTGCCGTAGTCCGGCCGGTCGATCCCGGTGCGGCCGTTGACGTAGTACTCGGCGACGATGGTCTGCGCGCTCGCGAGCGCGCTCGACGCGACGATCGCGAGGGCGAGCGTGCGGAGTCGGATCATGGAGTCTCCTTCGTTCCTTCGAGTCTGCGCGAGGCCCCGCCGGGCCCGACTGCGCGCGACGGGTTCACAGAGGAACGAATCGCGCGCGGACGGTCAACGTTTTCGTGGCCGGCGGCGGCCGCGCGTGTCCGGGCGCACGGTGGCGTCGGAACGGCTCACGGCGCGGCGTAGCGCCGCCGGCTCGGCAAGTGGCGCGCGACCCGCGTGTCGTAGCCGCAGTGGCAGTTGGGGCAGCGCAGGGCGAACGCGGCGCGCGCGGCGCAGGCATGAGCGTGCGTGTAGAGCAGGTCGCGCAGGCGGCGCTCGTGCAGGTTGCCGAGTCGGAAGGTCACGTAGCAGAGCTGCACGGTGCCATCCGCGCCGACCCAGACCATCTCGTACTTGTCGCACGGCACGCGCATGCGCTCGCGCAGCAGGAGCCAGTCCGGGATCGAGCGCAGCGCCAGTTCGCTCTGCTCGATCAGCTCGGGGTTCGCGTGCTTGGCCGCGACCAGCTCGGCGACGACCGCGTCGATGCGCGGGCGGTCCTCGGCGCGGAACTGCAGGCAGCGGTCGGGGCCCTCGCTGAAGTACGGCAGCGAGTAGTGCACGAGGTCCACCTGCACGCGCGCGCCGAAGCGACGCGCGGACGCGAGGACGTCGCGCAGCGCGGCCGGGTCGCAGGTCGGGCGCATCAGCATGGTGCAGCGCGCGCACGCGCTGGCGCTGTGCGCGCGCGAACTCGGCCATCGCGGGGTTCCGGCGGAGCCAACCCCGCACGTGCTCCTCCATCGTTCTCCATTCCATTGCCGCGGAACTTGGCGGCGCGGGTCAGCGCGCGGCAAGTCGGGCAAACAGCGCGTCGACCTCCAGCACCGTGCCGTCCCGCTGCACCGAATTGGGGGCGAGCCCCACCCAGGCGAAGCCGCGCCCGGCGAGCCAGGCGTGCACTTCGGAGAACGAGGCCGCGCCCTCGTAGAGCGGCTGCCGCGGCAGCTCGGCTTCGACCAGCGCGATGCGCTCCAGGCTGGCCCGCGCGCCTTCGAGCGCGGCCCGCTCGCTGCCCTGCACGTCGAGCTTGAGGAGGATGCGCCGGCACGACGGCAACGCGTCGGCGAGCACGTCGTCGACGGTCGTCAGCTCGACGCTCTCGCGGCCTTCCGGCGCGGCTTCGGGGATCGCGGCGCGCAGCCGGGCCGAGGCCGCCAGCAACGAGCTGGCCTTGGTGCTGCGCGCGACGTGGAGCACGCCCCGCCCCCCGCCGCGTGCAGCGCCGCGCAGCGCACGCTCCACGACCGGTCGCGCTCGGCGCGCGCCGCGAGGACCGCGAACGCGGCGCGCTGCGGTTCGACCGACACGATGGGGCCGGCGTCGCGGTGCGCGCGCAGGCGGAGCGCGTACTCGCCGTGGTGCGCGCCGCCGTCGAGCACGCCGTCGACCGCGTACGCCGCCATGAGCCGCGCGCAGCGCAGGTGCGGGTCGTTGGCCGGCGTGTAGCGCTTGAAGTCGCCGCCCGCGCCGGACGCAGGCGTGCAGCCAGTCGAGCAGGCCCCGGTCCACCACGGCAAGGCTAGCGGAGCGCCGGAGCCTGGGCGGCGCGTCAACGCGCCGCCACGGGCGCGTGCGCCGCGTGCAGGGCGGCGTGCAATTCGGACCGGCTCGGGTAGGCGCCGCGCAGGCGGAGCCAGGCGACCGCGAGCGCCTCGCGCAGCGTCTCGGCGTAGGCGGACACGCGGACCGACGAGCCGGGGCGGTGCCGGCAGGCCACCGGCACCTCACGCACCGGCAGGCCCGCGCGGCGCGCCAGGAACAACAGCTCGAAGTCGTAGCCGAACCCACGCAGGCGCTGGTGCGCGGTCAGCACGCGCGCGACGTCGGCGCGGAACAGCTTGAAGCCGCACTGCGTGTCGGCGAAGCCGCGGACCACGAGCGCGCGGATGCAGAGCTGGCCGACCGCGCTGCCGAGGCGGCGCAGCAGCGGGTAGCGCAGGTCGCCGCCGCCGAGGCGCTTGCTGCCGATGACGATCGGCGCATCGGCGCTCGCGGCCTCCAGTTTGTCCAGCTCGACGATGGGGATCGAGAGGTCCGCGTCGGTCACGAGGATCCACTCGCCGCGCGCGGCCGCGACGCCGGTCCTGACCGCCGCGCCCTTGCCCCGACGGACCGCGTGCGACACGACCCGGCCCTCGCCGGCGAGGACGGCGCGGGCGAGGTCCGCGGTGCCGTCCGTGCTCCCGTCGTCGACGACCAGGATCTCGGCCGGCTCCCCGCGCTGACGCAGGAAGGCGCGGAGCACGGCGAGCGTCGCCGGCAGCCGCTCGGCTTCGTTCAGCGCGGGGATGACGATGGACAGGCGCACGGCGTGCGATGCTAGCGAGGGGGTAAGGGGGGCGCCGGGCGGGCACGAGCGCGCGGCGCACGGCCGCGGCGCGTCACGCCCATGCGGTCGGGACGCCGGGTCGACGAGAGGGGGCGTCCCGGCACGGGTCCCGGCCGATCGCGGCGCGGCGCTCGCTACAGTCCGCGCCTTCCATGCGAAGCGTTGCCGCCCTTGCGCTGCTCGGTACGGCGGCGCTCTACCTGGCCACCGCGGGGCTGCCGTTCTTCTCCGAGAGCTACTCGCACCTCGCGGCCGCGCACGCGAGGACGTTCGCGGACTGCTTCGATCCCGAGCGCATCCCCCTGCGTCCCGGGCAGCACGTGTGGTTCTGGGTGTTCGCACGCACCGGGGCGACCCCGCCGGTCGCCCGCCTGCCCGGTTTCCTCGCGCACGCGGCGAGCTGCGTCCTGGTGTTCCGGCTCGCGCGCCTGCTCGGCTGTCGGCCGGGGCCGGCGGCGGCGGCGGCCGCGGTCTTCCTGGCGTACCCCAACGTGCAGAGCCTCGTGTGGGTCGCGGCGGTCGGCTGGCCGTGGCGCGTGCTCTTCTCGCTCGCCGCCCTGTGCGCGCTCCTCTCACCGCGCGGGCCCGCGCGCGGGGCGCTGTGGCTCGGCGGGTTCCTGCTCGCGCTCGCCTGCAACCAGGGCGGAGTCGTGCTGCCCGGGGTGGGCGCCGTGCTCGTGGTCGCGCGCGACGGCACGAAGGCGTGGCGCGGGCTCGCGCGCGATCCGTGGTTCGCGGCGTCGGTCGTGCTCGCGGGCGCGTACGTGCTGTACCTCGGCTGGCTGCGGCCGCCCGCCGTGCACGCGCCGGTCCAGGGCGCGGCGCTCGCGAACAACCTCGCGCGCGCGGCGGTCGCGCTCGCGCCCGCGGATCTGCGCGTCCCGGTCCTCGACCTGCTGCGCGGCGAGCGCCCGTGGCCCGGCATCGCGGCGCTCGCCGCGCTCGGCGCCGGCGCGGTCGCGTGGTGGTGGCGTGCGCCCTGGGCGGTGCGCGGCCTGCTCCTCGCCATCCCGCTCGAGCTGGCGCCGGCGGTCGCGGTGACCGGGTTCGTGCCGCGCTACGCCTATCTCGCGAGCGCGTTCTTCGCCGTGGCACTCGTGCTCGCGTGGCAGGGCACGGCCGCGCGCCGCGCGCGCGTGCCGGTTGCCACCGCGATCGCGCTGCTCGCGGCGGCGTGGGTGCGCGACACCGTCGCCGACGTCGGCGAATACCGGCGGGCGGGCGCCGCCGTGCGCGCCGTGGTCGCGCAGGCGCGCGCGCTGGCCGCGGGCGCGAGCGACGATGCGACGTTCGTCATGGTCGACGCACCGACGCTGGAAGGCGCCGAGCGCGACGTGCCGGTGTTCGACTGGGCGCTGCCCGAAGCGCTCGCGTGGCACGGCGTGCCGGGCCGGTGGCAGGCGGTGGCGACCGCGGCGCCCCGCTGGCTGCGGGGCGTCGAGCACGTCGCGCCCGGGGCTCTGGAGGAACGCCTGCGGGGCGTGCGCTGGGTCCGCTACCGGGCGCCCGCGGACTGAGCCCGGGCCACGGGCCGTGCACCGGCGGACCCGTGCCCGTAGGTTGGCCGCATGTCCGCCGGTACGCGATCCGGGACGGCGCTCGCCTTCCTCGGGGGGCTGCTCGCCGGGTGCAGCTACGTCGAGCACGACCACGGGTGGGCGGTGCGACCGGCCAGGATCGCCGCCGCGCACGCGTTCCCGTCGTCGACGCGGGTGCACGGCGTCGATCCGCCCGCGCCTCCGCAGCGCATCCCGGAGGGCGACTGCATCCTCTACGGCATCGAGTTCGAGAAGGGCGACGTCCGGCGCGACTGGCTGGTCCATGTCGAGGTCGAGGACGCGGAGTTCGAACCGCGCGCGAACCGGTTCGGAGACCGTCACGCGTCGCTCCGCCTCGCGGTGCGCGTGACCGACGAGACCGGCGCGGAGGTCGGCCGCGACGTGGTCACCGTTTCGCGCGAGGACCTGCTGGCGGGCCTGGTGGACGCGTGCCGCGGTGAGAGTCACGTCGTGCGCGGCAGCACGCGGCTGCGCGCCGACGTCGCCGCGGTGCTCGCCCTGCGCAACATGCTCGCGGTGATGCGCGAGTCCGAGGTCTTGTCCGACATCCTGTGGACGGTGATCGACAAGCCGTCGCTGTTCTCGGTGATCCGCAACTTCGGCGTGCGCGTCTCGCTCGGGGCGGATTTCGAGGGCGCCAGGGAGGCGGCGCGGATGCTCCTCGGCGGCGACCCGCCCGCCGGCCGGGTCGTGCCGGTCCACGAGGTGCCGGTCGAGCTCCAGCTCAACGGCGTCCCGGCGTTGCGCGCCAAGGTCCTCGCCACCGAGCCGGACTCGCCGCTCAACCTCGGCGCCGGCATCGTCGGCATCGACGCGTTCCAGCCGAGCGATCCCGCCGCGCGCGTGTGCATCCGCGTGCTCGCCGCGCGCCGGGCGGGCGCGCGGGGCTGAGCGGGGGCGGACGGTGGACGAGACGACGGGCAGCTCGATCCTGTGGCGGCGGCTCGACGGGCCGGGGCACGACGCGTGCGCGCTCCGCGCGGTCGCGGGCGGCTGGGGCCCTCCGCGCACGCCCTAGGCCGTCTGCCCGCGCCGCCGGCGGAACCACCCGGCGAAGTCGTCGAACAACGAGTACACCACCGGCGTCGCGAGCAGCGTCAGGAGCAGGGCCATCGACTGGCCGCCGATGACGACCACCGCGATCGTCTTGCGCTCCTCCGCGCCCGGGCCGGAACCGATCGCGAGCGGCAGCATGCCGGCGATCAGCGCGAGGGTGGTCATCAGGATCGGGCGCAATCGGTCGCGGTTGCCCTCGAGGATCGCCTCGTGGCGGCTGCGGCCGGCGGCGCGGAGCTGGTTGATGTGGTCGATCTGCAGGATCGAGTTCTTCTTGACGATCCCGAACAGCACCAGGATGCCCAGCGCGGAGTAGAGGTTGAGGGTGTTGTCGGTCAGGTAGAGCGACAGCAGGGCGAACGGCACCGCGATCGGCAGCGAGATCAGGATCGTGAACGGGTGCACAAGGTTCTCGAACTGCGCGGCGAGGATCATGTACATGAACGCCAGCGACAGCGCGAAGGCGACCACGAACTCACCGAACGTGCGCTCCAGCTCGCGCGCCTTGCCGGCGATCTTGTAGGAGTAGCCGGGCGGCAGGTCGAGCTCGGCGACCGCCTGGCGCAGCGCGGCGATCCGGTCGGCGAGCGCGTAGCCGGGCGCGACTCCGGCGCGCAGGCTGTTCTGCCGCTGCCGGTCGAGG
Organism: Planctomycetota bacterium; assembly: GCA_035305285.1. Taxonomy (GTDB): domain Bacteria; phylum Planctomycetota; class UBA1135; order UBA1135; family UBA2386; genus DATGPD01. The sequence continues at coordinate 2,230 of DATGPD010000552.1, read as the reverse complement.
CGGTCGATGCGCGACGGCGTGTTCGCCGGCACGATCTGCACGAGGTTGTCGAGCCGGACCGGCTCGCCGTCGCGCCGCGGGATCAGGAGAGCGCCCAGCTCGGTGACCTCGTCACGGTCCGGCTCGTCGAGCCGGAGCTGCACGTCGTACTCCTCGTCGAGCATCGGGTCGCGGTAGCGCGACACCTCCGGGTCGCCGCCGACCATGAGGCGCAGCGCCGCGGCGATGTCCTCGGTCTGCACGCCGAGGTCGGCGGCGCGCTGCCGGTCGATGGTCACCTGCAGCTCCGGCTTGTCGAGGCGCAGGGTCGTGTCGATGTCGACGATGCCGCCGGCTTCGCGCGCCTTCTCCTTGAGCCGGTCGCCCAGCTCCAGCAGCTTCTCGAGGTCCGGACCGAGCAGGGCGAGGTCGATCTCGAAGTTGCCGCCGCCGATGTTGAACGAGCGGGCGTTGCGCACCGAACAGCGCAGGTCCTTGAACTTGCGCAGGCGCGCGCGCACCTCGCTCATGACCTCGCGCTGCGTGTAGTTGCCGCGGAACGCGGCGAGCGGGTCGCCGCGCAGGGTGCACTCCCACAGCCGGCCGAGGGAGAACCGCCGCTCCTCGTGCGGCACGATCTGCACGTAGAACGATCCCTGCCCGACGCCGCCGAGGAAGCCCGAGCCGATCTCGGTGAGCACGTGGCGCACCTGCGGCATGCTGCGCAGCTCGTTCTCCGCGGCGAGCATGATCGCCTGCATCGCCGGGAAGCTCGTGCCCTCCGGCCCCTGCACGCGCACCTCGAACTCCGCCTCGTCGACGTCGGCCGGGATGTAGTCCTGGCTGACGACGCGGTACAGCGGCCAGCTGCTCGCGATGACCACCGCGCACAGGATCACCACTGCCCAGCGGAAGCGCATCGCGCCGCGCAGCAGGAACAGGTAGATCCTCTCGATGAGCGCGTAGAAGCCGCGGCGCGAGCGCGGCGCGCCCTCGCCGTGGCGCACGCGCACCAGGCGCGCGCTCATCATCGGCGTGAGGCTGAACGACACGAGCAGCGATACGAGGATCGCCGAGGCCGCGGTGATCCCGAACTGGAAGAGGAACCGGCCGGAGATGCTCGACATGAACGAGACCGGCACGAAGATCACGACCAGGCTCAGGGTCGTCGCCAGGACGGCGAGCGCGATCTCCGCGGTCGCTTCCTTCGCCGCCTGCATCGGCGGCATCTTCTTCTCCTCGACGAAGCGGAAGATGTTCTCGAGCACGACGATCGCGTCGTCGATGACGACGCCGACCATCAGCACGAGCGCGAGCATCGTCACCCCGTTCAGGGTGAAGTCGAGCGCCCACATCAGGGCGAACGTGGTCACCACCGATGTCGGGATCGCGACCGCGGCGATGATCGTCGCGCGCAGGTTGCGCATGAACAGCAGCACGACGAGCGTCGCCATGATGCTGCCCGCGATCAGGTGCACGTTGATCTCGTGCAGCGCGGCGCGGATGTAGCGCGACTGGTCGACGATCACGTTGATGCCGACGTCGGGCGGCAGGAGCGCCTGCGCCCGCTCCAGGTTCGCCTTGCACGCGTCGATCACCGCGACGGTGTTGGCGTTCGACTGCCGACGCACCTGCAGGATCACCGTCGGCTTGCCGTCGAACCTGGCCTCCTTGCGCACCTCCTTGGTGCCGTCCTCCGCCCAGCCGACGTCGCGCACCCGGATCGGCACCCCGTCGCGCGTGGCGAGCACGAGGTCGGCGAACCCGGCGGGGTCGACGTAGCGACCCATCGTGCGCACGGTCTGCTCGCGCTGCGCGTCGGTCATCAGTCCGCCGGGCACGTCGACGTTCTGCCGCACGACGGCCTCGCGCACGGTGGTCACCGGCAGGCGGTAGGCGGCGAGCCGGTCGGCGTGCAGCCAGACGTTGATCGCACGCTCCAGGCCGCCGACCAGCTCGACCTCGCCCACGCCCGCGCTGCGTTCCAGCAGCGGCTTGACCTTCTTGTCGGCCAGCTCGGTCAGTTCGCGCAGGTTGCGCTCGCCCGACAGCGCCACCGTCATCACCGGCGAGCTGTCGCTCTCCATCTTGAACACCTGCGGCGGGTCGATGTCCCGCGGCAGGCGGCGGAGCACGCTCGCCACCCGGTCGCGCACGTCCTGCGCGGCGCTGTCGATGTCGCGTTCCAGCTCGAAGGTGAGCATCACGAACGCGGAGCCGGTCGAGGAGATGGAGCGCAGCTCGATGATCC
>DATGPD010000551.1:0-3631 GCA_035305285.1 Planctomycetota bacterium | reverse complement strand
CCTGGGGCACGACGGCATCCAGGCCGCACCACTCGGGGATCTGCGCGGGCACGGTCGTGGCCGACGCGACCACGGCAAGAACCGACCAGGCGAGGAGCGACGAGCAGACGTTGTCGTTCATGAGGTGACTTCTTTGCTCTCGAGGGGGAGCGGCTCGTGGGCAGAGCCGCGGGTCAGGAGATGCACCGCGCATCCGCGCGCTCGGCCGGTGGCATGGTCCGCCAGGTCATCGCTCAGGCCCCGAGTCCAACCGACGCGCCGGCGAACGCGTGCGGCGGGCCGTCTCCGCGCCGCGCTCACCGCGCACTCCATGCGAACCAGGGCACGCGGCGGGCCGCGTGCACGACCAGGACTGCCGCAGCGGCGAGCAGCCAGGCTGCCGCGGCGGGCACCGGATACAGCCATGCCCCCGTGGCCCGCCGCACGAACCATCCGAGGGCCACGAGCAGCACGCCGACCAGGAGCGTCGACCCCACGACCAGCGCGCCGCCGGCGAGCCGGCGGCCTGCGAGCCGCCGCCGCGCGCGCCACGTCATCAGCGACGCTGCCGCCGCGGCACACCCCGCCAGCACCACGTTCCACGGCCCCGCCCAGTCGGTCCCGTTCCGCAGGATCAGGGACTGCACCGCGGCAGCGTGCACGCGCGCGGCCTTCGTATCGCTACCCTCGACGCAGGCGTCGAACTCGGGGTCGGCGATGACCACGACCTTGTCGCCCAGAGCGCGCCGCAGCTCGTACGGATCCGCGCGCCACAGCAGTTCGTAGCGCAGCGTCGAGCGGCGCCACGCGTCCGGGCCCGGCAACACGAACACGTGGAACGCCTCGAGGTCCCCCGGCACGAGGCCGTGCGACGCGTCGGTCGGGCTGAACACGCGCACTCCGACGCCGCGCACCCTGCAATCGCCGCGTGGCACGCGTTCCGGGCGACCGGCCGCCAGATCGTAGTGCCGCACGACGACGTCCTGGCCCTCGATCGCGTACTCGTGGAACGTGGTCGGCGAGCGGAAGGCGGCATACGCGGCGAGGCACAGGGCCGGCATGTCCTCGACGCCCTCGCGGGCCACGACCAGGCTGGTCCAGTAGTGCCCGCCGTGCTCGCCGACGGTCACGCCGCCCCACAGCGCCTGCGCGTCGAGCAGCGGCGCGGAGATGTCGGGGCGCCCGTCCTCCAGCCACCAATCCCGCGTCGCCAGCACGACCGGGACCCCGTGGTCGCGCGCCTCCCGGATCGCGAGCGCCAGCAGCGGATCGTGATCCGGCCCGACGCTGTCCGTCCGGGGCGGCCGGAAGAACAGGTCGAACACGATGACCCGGACGCCGGCCTCGACCAGCCGCGGGATCGCGGCGGCATGCAACGCGCGGTACGCCCTGCGACCGGAACGCGGCGTGAACCCGGGCAGGCCCTCGCTCGCGAGCGCCTCGCCGGTCGCGCTGTCGAACTCCAGCACGACGACGTCCGGCAGCCGGTCCAGGCTCGCGAGCGAGGCGCGCGGCGCGGGCAGCAGCCTCGCGTACCACTCCATCGACGCGCCGAACAAGGTCAGGGTCGGCGTCGTCAGCAGGACCGCGAGCGCGGTCGCGCCGAGGGTGATCGCGGCGAGCACCAGCGCGGCAAACGTGCGCGGGCGCTCGCGCCGCAGGCGATCGACCACGCCGCGCACGCCGCCGGGCCACAGCACCGCGCGCACCGCGGCAGCGACCTCGCCGGCGTCGGCGAAACGCCGGTCGCGGTCCGGGTCGAGGCAGCGGGCGACGATCGAGCGCAGCGCGGGATGGACCGCGGCCAGGGCGTGCTGCACGTGGCGCACCGCGCCGAGCCGATCCTGCAGCGTCCCGCGGAACCCGCCGAACGCGTCGCGCCCGGCGAGGAGGCGGAACAGCACCGCGCCCAACGCCCACACGTCGGCACGCTTGTCGATCCGATCGACGTCGCCGGCGAGCTGCTCGGGCCCCATGTACTCCGGGGTACCGCCGACGCCTTCTGCCCATCCCAGGACCGGCCGCGCGATCCCGAAGTCGGCGAGGAAGACCTTGCCCGCCTCGTCCACGAGCAGGTTATCTGGCTTGACGTCGAGGTGGACGTCGCCGTGCGCGTGCAAGTACGCGACCGCGTTGCACGCGTCGAGGAACAGGTTCAGACGTTCCCGAACGCCGAGCGCGTGCTCGTCCGCGTAGACCGTGATCGCGCGCGCGCCGGGCAGGTACTCCATCACGAGGAACGGCAGGAGCCGGCCGGTCGGCGTCTCGTGGATCCCGGCGTCGAACGTGCGCACGATGTGCTCGTGGCGCAGCTTCACCACCTGGTGGAACTCGTGCGGGACCCCCGCCGCGTCGAAGTCGGAGCCAGGCCCCCGCACGATCAGCTTCACCGCCGCCCGGTGGCCATGGACGCGATGCCGGCCGAGCCACACGACGCCCATGCCGCCGCGACCGAGCACGCGCAGCAGCTCGTACCCGCCCACCACGTCGCCGGCGTGCACGTCGGCATCGCCGCGCGACGGCAGGTCCGGCTCCGGACCGGGCTGCGCCGGCGCGCGTGAGGAAGGACCGGTTCCCGCGCTGCCCGACGACCAGCTCTCCGGGTGCTCTTCCTCGTGCATCGTGGTTTCCCCGCCCGCCCGTATACCGCCTTGCCATGGGCGGGACAATCGCCCGCGAGAAGGTCCGCGGCACCGTCGTCGGCAAGCAACGGAAGTCGGCGCGGTTCCCGCGGGCGCGGTGGCCGAGGCAAGGCCGACCGCGGCGCGTGCGAAGGCCAGACGCGCGTGGCCGGCACGCGCAGGCGGGTCGTGTCGATCGGCGCCCGCGCATGGCGCGCGGCGCGCGACGCGGCCGCCGGCCTTGCCCACGGTCCGCACGCCGCGCACGATCGCGGCCGCGATGCACCACGCGCTTTCGGCGGACGACCTGCGCTTCCGGTCGGACTTCGAAGCCGGCCGGATCGCGCCGGACCCGTCCGACCATCGCGCGCACCTGCGGCTCGCCTGCGGCTACCTCGTCGAAGGCGACGTCGACGACGCGACGGCGCGCATGGCGTCCGCGCTGCGCGCGTTCCTTGCCCGGCACGGGATCGCGGCGGAGAAGTACCACGCGACCCTGACGCGCGGCTGGATGCTCCCGATCCACCACTTCCCGATGCGGTCGGCGCCGTCGGCGAGCGCCGACGAGTTCCTCGCCCGGAACCCGCGCGTGCTCGACCGCGGGCTGCTCGGCGCGCACCACTCCGCCGACCCGCTCGCGTCGGCTGCCGCGCGCGCCGCGTTCGTCGAGCCCGACCTCCCGGCGCGCGGCGCTTGACTGCCCGACGATTCCTCGGCGCCCGCATCGCCGCCCTGCTCCTCGCGCTGCTCGGGCTCGTCGCGTTCCTCGGCACCTGGGACGCCGCCGAGCGAGGCGTGCTCGCCGCGCGTGAGCGATGGTTCGACGCGCTGGTCGCGTGGTTGCCCCTCGGCGCCGGCCTCGCATTGCCGCTGCCCGGCGCGCGCTTGCTGTTGTTGCTGTTGTTCGCGGCGCTCGTGCTCGACCGCGCTGCGTGGCGGATGCGCCCCGGCCGCCGCGCGCTGCCGCTCGTGCACGCCGGCGTGGCGCTCCTGCTCGGCAGCGCGCTGTGGTCCGCGCTCGCCGCACGCGA
>DATGPD010000550.1:0-2602 GCA_035305285.1 Planctomycetota bacterium | reverse complement strand
CTTGTAGCGCTCCACCCGCCAGTAGATGCCGTGCATCGTCCTAGAACTAGCCTGGTGGACGGCCAGATCGCCGAAGTAGCGACCCTTCCGGTTCTGCAGCCAGCGGCCGAGGGTCGTCGCGAGAGTGGTCGGCTCGACGGCCTGCTTGCCTCGCAGGAGGTCGCCGGGGAGCGCGTCGAACGGGATCGGCTTCGTCGGGTCGTCTCCGAGGGCCGCGGGGTGCCGAACGCGGCTGAGCAGGGACTTGGCGGTCCACGACTCGCCCTTCATGACGTCGTCGACGACCTCGAGGAAGCGCTGGAAGTCGTCCGCCTCCGGGTCCGTCGCCTCGGCGCGCGTCGAGGGGTGGTCGAAGGTGCCGGGGATGCCTGCGAGGTGCTCGATGGAGCGGACGATCGTCACCCAGCGGCCGTAGGAGTCGCCCGCGGGCTTCTCGATGAGCACGCCGCCGCGCGCGACCCAGTGGCGCACGAGCACGAGGAGCGACCACAGCAGCGTGCCGCGGTTGCCGCGGACCCAGCCCTCGAAGTCGTCGATCGCGAACTCGGTGCGCGCCTCGGGGTTCGGCACGCCGGGGTCGATGCGCACGCGCGCGTTGCGGCGGCCGAGGTCGCCCGACAGCGCGGCGTTGTTGCCCGTGATGACCCAGAGCCGGTCGTTCTCGGCCTCGATGAGCGTCGAGGAGCCGAGGCGGCGGCCCTGGAACGTCGGCGACGTCAGCAGGCCTGCCAGCGTGGGCGAGCGCACGAGCCCCGTGACGTTGTCGAAGACGACGACGGCGCCGGTCTGGGTGTCGAGGAAGGAGCCGATGACCTTCTGCAGCTCCGGCTCCTCGCCGGGGAGCTCGGCGTGCATCGTCCCGCCGTGGATCGACGTGAGCGCGCGCGCGAGGAACGACTTCCCGGAGCCCGGCTGGTGCGCCTCGATCACGCCGAGCTTGTAGGGCGGCGGGACGAGCGTGCGCAGCAGCGGAGTGAGCAGGAGGCCGATGTACGTCGCGCGGTCGTGCTCGGTGACGAAGTCGAAGTCCTGCAGCATGAAGTCGAGCCACTTCACGGCGAGCTCGACGTCGGAGCCGGTCGGGACGTCCGGGATCGCGCCCGGCTGGCCGCCGGTGGGCAGGAACAGCAGCTTGCTCTCGTCGTCGTAGCCTGGCTGGGTGATGAGGGAGCCGTCCGCGCGGAAGGTCGGCGTGTGGACGACGCCGTGCAGCTCGCGCAGGTTCGGCGCGTCGTCGGGCGCCCTCGCGACGACCTTCGCGCTCTCGAGCGGGAAGATCGCCGGCTTCGGCTTCCAGACGGTCGGCGCGTCCGGGTCGGCCTCGCGCGCGGCCTTCGTCGCGGCGCGGTCCTCTTCGAGCCGCCGCACGTCGTAGCGGTGCTGGATCCGCGCCTGCAGGTCGTGCTCGGTCATCACCGTGATCGACGCCGCGGCTTCCCCGCGGCCGGCGCGCGGCGGCAGGTAGCCCTCCTGCCCGACCTGGGGCGTGTAGACGAGCTCGCCCTTGCGGTAGAAGACGCCGGAGAGCAGCCCGGAGCCGATCTCCTGCCGGAGCCAGTGCGCGGCGAGCGCGTGGTTCGAGACGTCGACCTCGTTGCCGTGCGCGATGACGCGGCCGGTGCCGGGAGCGACGGTCGTGCCAGGCGCGGCCGGCGCCGGGAGCGCCGGGGCGCCGGGGGCGGCCTGCTGCGCGGCCATCTGCTCCATGAACGCGCCGAGGAGCGACTGCCCGCCGCCGGTGGGCGGCGCGGCGGCCTTGCCCTCGGTCGTGCGCCAGGCGCTCGCGAGCTTCTCGCGCACGCGCTCGTCGTCGAACCCGGCGTCGCGCGGGGCGTGCGTGAGCACGATCTGGTGGACGTCGTCGGGCGTGAGCGAGCACCACTCGGCGCGCGCGAACTCGAAGAGGCGGGCGGCGCAGTAGAAGGTCGTCTGGTCCCACGGCTCGCCGCGGTAGCGCGTCGGGTCGGCCGTCGCGGCCGCCGTCATGGCCTGCAGCCGCGCGATGACGCCGTCGACGGCCTTGCGCGTGTACGCGTCGACCTTCGCCAGGCCCGCCTGGGTGAGCTCGACGGTGGCCGCGGAGTGCTCGGCGCGCGCCGCGGGCGTCAGGCCGTCGACCCACGACTGCGGGAGCTCGGGCAGGTCGTCGACGCGCGGCGCCGTGCTCGGCGCGCCGTCGGGGCCGTACCAGGTGTACGTGAGGCCCTCGGGGTGCAGCGACGGGGCGACGACGGCGTAGCGGTGCGACCAGCGGATGATCTCCATGCCGCCGCCGGAGCCGCGCGGGTCGCGCAGGGCGTCGGTGCGCTCCGGGTCGACGCGGAAGAAGAAGATGCCCGAGCCGTCCCGGCGCGCGGAGGACCGCCAGGTGGCCGGCAGCGGGCCGAAGGCGGCCTCGAGCTCGGCCTGCACGCTGACGCCGGAGTCCTTGTACAGGTCGAAGTCGAGCCCGACGACGTTCTTCGGCATCCGCAGCGCGATGTTCGCGCCGGGGTCGGAGTCGATCCAGGCCTGCACGTCGGGGAACGAGACGTCCCGGGCGCCGCGGCCGGTCGTGCCGCCGGGGGGCGGGGTCTTCTGGCCGTGGGGCAGGGGCAGCGGG
>DATGPD010000549.1:0-5050 GCA_035305285.1 Planctomycetota bacterium | reverse complement strand
GGCGCGGATCAGGTGCGCAATTGCGCACCGGAACGGTGCAGGGGGGCACTCGAGGTCGACGGCGAGGAACAGGCAATGGGGACCGGCCCGCCGTGCCGGCCTGGCGTAGGTGAAAAGTCGGCGTGGGTCGCGACGTTGGGGCGCGCATGGACGTGCTGCAGATGCGCGCTCGCATCGCCGAGCCGGAGATCGAGCAGCTGGTGCATCGGTTCTACGACGCGGTCCGCGCCGACCCGGTGCTCGCTCCGGTGTTCGATGCGCACATCGCGGCGAATGCCTGGCCCGCGCATCTCGACCGGATGGTCGCGTTCTGGTCGACGGTGCTGCGGGGTACCGGCCGCTACCGCGGCAACCCGATCGTGGCCCACTTCCCCCTGCGCGAGGTGCGCGCGATGCACCTGGCGCGCTGGCTGGAGCTGTTCCGCACGACGGCGCGCGCGGTGTTCGACGCAGAGTGCGCGGATGCGGTGATCGCGCGGGCCGAGGGCATGGGCGAGAGCCTGCGCGAGGCGATGCGCTTGGGGCACTGACCGATGGCGGCTGAGGTCCCGGCGCTGCTCCCGCCCCGCTTCACTGGCCGGCGCGCAGCACCAAGTCGAAGTGCAGTTCGTCGCCCGGCTTCACTTCGAACGGCTCGGTCACGGGCCCCATCGGGTGCGTGCCGCCCAGCATGACCTGCAGCCATGCGCCGCCGGGAGAGACCTCGACGAACCGGTAGCGCCCCTGCCGGCCCGTGATCGCCTCGAGCAGCTGCCGCTGGCCTGCCGGTTCACGGCGAAGTCCCAACCGCCCGGCCGTCCTCGTCGACGACCTTCCCGGACACGGTCGCCGCGTCGAACAAGCGCACGGTGACCGTGTCTTCGCCGTCGCGCATGCGCACGTTCCCCCGCCCCTCGGTGGTGCCCGGGGTGCGTGTCACACCTGAGTTCACCGATCCACGGCGGCGACATCGGCCGACGGAGGGCGTGACGAGCCACGGGGTCCCGACCGCCCCCCGCATCGACACGAGCGGGACGGCATGCCTCGCCCGACGCCGGTCCCCCACCCGACCGCGCGCGCCGGTCGCGTCGGCTCGCGGAACGCGCGGCCGCGCGCTATAGGGCGGAATGCTCGACCGGATTGCCGTCGCCGCCCTGCTGCGCGAGATCGGCACCCTGCTCACGATCCAGGGCGGCGAGCGCTTCCGGGCGCGGGCCTACCGGCGCGCCGCCGCGGCGCTCGAAGGCCTGCAAGGCGACTTCGCCGCGCTGGTCGCCGAGGGGAGGCTGATCGAGCTGCCGGGCATCGGGGCCTCCCTCGCGAGGTTGATCACCGAGCTGGCGCACACGGGCACGGCGCCCCTGCTGCAGCGTCTGCGCGCCTCGCTGCCGGCCGGTGCGCTGGAGCTGCACGACGTGCCGCACATGACCCTGCGGCGCATGGTCGGGCTCGAACGCGCGCTCGGCGTCACCACCCGGCAGGCGCTGAAGGAAGCATGCCTCGGGCAGCGGGTACGGACGGTGAAGGGCTTCGGGCCTGTGCTGGAGCAGAAGCTGCTCGCCGCCCTGGAGGAGGTCGAGGCGCGCCGGCCGATGCTCCTCGTGCACGAGGTCGAGGCGGCCGGCGCGGCGCTGGTCGCGTTCGCCCGCACGCTGCCCGGGGCCGAGCACGCCGAGCTGGCCGGTGACGCTCGCCGGCGTGGCGAGACGGTCGAGGAGCTGAGCGTCGCGGTGTGCGCCGCGGACCCGGCCGCGGCCCTCGCCGCGTTCCGCCGGCACCCGGCTGCGGTGCGCACACTGGAAGCAGGCGCCGACTCGTGCACCGTGCAGACCCGCGACGGCCTGCGTCTGCGCGCGTTCGCCGCGCCGCCCGAGCGGTTCGGCGGCCTGCTCGTGCGCGCCACCGGGTCGGACGCGCACGTGGCGCGCCTGCGCGCGCTCGCCGTGCAGCGCGGCCTGGCGCACGACGCCGGCGGCACGCCCGCATGGCTGCACGCGGGCGGCGAAGGCGAGGTCTACCACCGCCTCGGCCTGCCCTGGATCGCGCCGGAACTGCGCGAAGACGGCAGCGAGGTCGACGGCGCACTCGCCGGACGCCTGCCGCACGACCTGCTCACCGAGGCCGACGTGCGCGGCATGGTGCATTGCCACACCGAGTGGTCGGACGGCCGGGACTCGATCCTCGCGATGGCGCGCGCGGCCGAGGCACTCGGGATGGAGTACATCACGATCACCGACCACTCGCCCTCGGCGCACTACGCCGACGGGTTGAGCGTCGAGCGCCTGCGCGCCCAGGCCGACGAGATCGCGGCGGTGCAGGAGCAGGTCGGCATCCGCCTGCTGCACGGCAGCGAGGTCGACATCCTCGCCGACGGCGCGCTCGACTTCCCCGACGACGTCCTCGCCCGGCTGGACGTCGTGATCGCGAGCGTGCACCACCGGCACAGGCTCGACCCGGAGGCGGCGACGCGGCGACTGATCGCCGCGCTGCGCCACCCGTGCTTCAAGATCTGGGGGCATCCGCTCGGTCGCTACCTGCGCGGCCGGCCGCCGATCGCGTGCGACATGCGCGCCGTGCTCGACGCGGCGGCGGAGTCGCGCGTCGCGATCGAGGTGAACGGCGACCCGTTCCGGCTCGACGCGGAGCCGCAATGGCAGCGGGAGGCGCGGGAGCGCGGCATCCCGCTCGTCGTCTCGACGGATGCACACTCCGTGCGCCAGCTCGGCAACCTGCGCTTCGCGGTCGCGCTGGCGCGCCGCGGCGGGGCGCGCCGCGGCGAGGTGCTCAACACCCTGCCGTGCGCCGGGTTCACGGCCGCGGTGCGGCCGTTCCTCTGAGGTCACTCGCGGTCGAGCCAGGCGAGCATCACGTAGCCCTCCGCGGTCTGCCGCGGCCCGGGCATGTCGAGGATCCGCCGCGCGGCGCAGCGCACGAGGCGCGAGCGGAAGAACTCGAACAGCACCGAACCGGCGTCGCGGTCACCGTGCCGGCGGCTGTCGAGCTGGATGCTGCTCAGGCCCTCGGCCTGCATCTTCGCGGCCAGCCGCTCCAGTTCCTCGGAGGAGCGATCGAACAGGAACTCGCGGAAGGCGAGCACCTCGCCTTCGCCGTGGTCGCGCTCGAGCAGCAGCTCGACGAACTCGGGGTCGCCGCCCGCGGCGACGAGCTGGAACATCTCGGCCGTGCCGACCAGCGTGCCGCCGACCACGCGCACGCGCTGGCGCGCTTCCCAGGTGGCCGCGAGGATCGGGAAGAACGCGCTCACCCGCCACGTGAGCCGGTTGCCCCACAGGTGCGCCAGGTGCCGGGCGGCGCGCTCGCGCAGCACGCGCCGCAGGGCGGGGTCGGTGACGATGTCGATGAGCACTTCCTCCACCAGCCGGCAGTGCACGCCCGCGCGCAGGCGATGCGCGGTCGCCTCGCGCAGCGCGGCGCCGTCATCGCCAGGCAGCCGTCCGGACACGAGCCACAGGAGGCGGAAGAAGTTGATCAGCGCGATGTTCAGCGCGCGTCCGACCAGCGCCTGGGTCGGCACGCGGAAGGGGAAGGTCGCCTGGTCGGTCTCGACCAGCGTCGACACCAGCGTGTCGACGTCGCGGCTGTAGTCGCCGAGGCTCTGCGCCTGCAGCGGCGACGGGTAGCGGCCGAGCAGCTCGCCGAACGAGGCGAGCGTGTCGACCTGCCACTCGATCTGTTTCGCCGCGGATTCCGCCGCCGGGTGTCCTTCGCGCGCCAGCGCGGCGAGGACCCGCTCGGTTAGCTCCAGCTCCTCGGGCAGGAGCGGGTGCTGGCCGGCGGTAAAGGGGCGCAGGGGCATGGCTCCATCTTCACGCGCCCGCGAACCGCAACAAGGTGCCACCGGGTCGCGCGCAGGTTTCCGGAAGTCACAGACGACGGACGAAGGCGTTGCGGATCCACGCGAACGCCGCGCCTTCGACTGCGCCGCCGGGGGCGTGGCGCTGGATGCCGAGGAAGCCGCGCTTCGCGCGCGCCGAGAACGGCGGCCCCAGCTCCGGACGTAGCTCGGCCGTGTCGACGTCGTAGAGGGTGAAGCCGTTGAGGCGGGTGCGCAGGCGGGTCCCCTGGTAGCGGATCTCCAGCGTGTTCCAGACGCCGTTCGGCGCGAGCGTGCCCTGCACGCGCGGCGCCACCGCGCCGTACAGGCTGCCCGTCTTCTGCCACGGCTTCAGCACGGTGCGGGTCGCGGCCTCCCAGCCGTGGTCGTCGAGGATCTGCACCTCGCAGCCGGAGAACGCCGAGTCCGTCCGCGCCCGGTCGGCACGCAGGAAGATCCCGCTGTTGGCGAGCGGCGCGAGCTTGAAGTCGAGGCGCAGCTCGAAGTCCGCGAAGTCCTCGACCGTGCGCAGCTCGTCCGCGGTGCCGTCGACGAGCAGGGCGAGGACGCCGTCGCGCACCGCGAAGCCGCTGTCCTCGGCGCGGGGCGCGAAAGCCGGCAACGCGTCGCCGCCCGCGAGCAGGTCCTGCCAGCCCTCCCCCACCGGCGTCAGACGCCCCGCGTCGTCGACCCGGAACTCGTCGGGATCGAACACCGGCAGCTCGCGGATCGCGATCGCGCGGAAGCGCACCACGTTCGGCCCCGGCTCGGCGGGGTGCACCTGCAAGCCGATCCGCCCGCTCTCGGCGAACCCCTTCGTCCCCGGCGGCAGGCGGTAGTCGGTCACCGGCTCGCCGTTCACCCAGGCCTGCAGCCGGAAGTCGCGCCCCACGCAGTGCACGCGCACGTGGTTCCACTCGTCCTTCCGGTAGTGCTTCGCGCCGTGCTCGTTGTGTTGCAGGAAGCCGTCCGCGTACACCGCCCCGATCTCGCCGCCCGGGCGGTGGTCGAGCGTCACCTGCACGCCCTTCAGGCCGGTGTCCGGCGGGAGCATGCGCAGGAACACGCCCGAGTCGAACGGGTGGTCCATCTTCACTTCGAGGGTCAACTCGAAGCTGTGGAAGAAGCGCTCGGTGTAGAGCAGGCCGCCCTCGCCCTTCTCGGTCGTGCGTCCGACGATGCAGCCGTCCTCCACCGTCCACCGCGCGGGCCCGTCGTAGCGGCCGCCGGTGGTGG
>DATGPD010000548.1:0-8160 GCA_035305285.1 Planctomycetota bacterium | reverse complement strand
GTGCGCCTTCAGCGCGTCGACCGCGCGGGCGGCGAGCTCGACGTGGCAGGCGTCGACGATCCACCAGTGGCGGAGCGTGCGGCCGCCGAGGTTCGTGACCAGCGCGGTGACCGGCGCGTGGTGCTCCGCGGCGCGGGCTTCGAGGTCGGCCGCCACCGTCGCCGCCGTGTGGGCGGTGGTGGGGCTCGCGAGCGCTTCGCGCAGCGGGGTGAGGTCGAACGGACGCGACGTGAAGGTCACGATCCAGCGGTCGGAGCCGCCGTCCGGAAGGGAAGCAGGCCGCTGTGCGTGCAGCGACGAGAGGGCGGCCAGGGCTGCGACCGCGGGTAGGGAGTAGCGCATGTGCAAGTTCGCTCGGACTGGGTTGTGGGGGCGACGAGACTGCGCCGGCTGTTTCGCGCTCGTGACGACAGCGCGAGGCAGGATGCGGCGATCGGGGAGGCTTTGCTCGTCGAGCAAAGCGCGGACCGGCGGCGAGGCGTGTGTTGCCGGACAGCGCGCGACGGCGTCGCGGCGGACCTCGCGGAAGGCGACGGCGGTCCGCCCTCGATGCGATGCAGCTCCGCCGCCTTCGGCGCGCCGCCCGCGGCCTGGACGCGCGCGGCGTTCGGCGGCCCTGCCCCGCGCTATCCCGCGCGCGGGATCCGGCGCCGGCGCAGCACCGCGGCGAAGAAGCCGTCCGCGCCGTGGCGGTGCGGGAACGTGCGCAGGAAGCGGCCGCTCGGGTCGGCGATCGGCTCGGCGGCCGCCCGCCCGAGCACCTCGGTGATGGGCACGATCTCCAGCCCCGGATCGCGCGCGACCAGCGCTTCGACCTGGGCCTCGTTCTGCGCGTGGAACACGGTGCAAGTCGCGTACACGATCCGCGCGCCCGGCTGCAGCGCCGCGGCGGCGCGGTCGAGCAGCGCGCGCTGCTTGCGCCCCACGGTTTCCTGGTGCTCCGGGCGCAGGCGCCAGCGGGCATCCGGCCGTCGGCGCCAGGAGCCGACCCCGTCGCACGGCGCGTCGATGAGGATGCGGTCGGCCTGCGCCGCGAAGTTGCGCACGTCGTCGGGCCAGCCGTCGGCGCGCACGACCTTGCTGCGCACGTTGTCCGTGCGGGCGCGCCGCCGGCGCTGGACCAGCTCGGCGAGCTTGTGTCGGCTGACATCGACCGCGAGGATCGTCCCCCTGTTCGCCATTGCCGCGGCGAGCGCCAGCGTCTTGCCGCCCGAGCCGGCGCACGCGTCCAGCACGGTGCCACGCGGCGGCGGCTGGACGAGGAGCGCGCAGAGCTGGCTCGCCTCGTCCTGCTGCTCGAACCGGCCCGCCTGGTACGGCGGCAGGCGGAACAGGTTGACGTCGCCTTCGACCACGAGGCCGTGCGGCGCGTGGCGCGTCGGTTCGGTCCGGCATCCGAGCGCGTGGAACTCCTCGGCGAGCGCCTCGCGCGTCACGTGCAGCGTGTTCGCCCGCACGGTCAGCGGCGGCCACCCGTTGAGCCCGCGCACGACCGCGTCAGCCTCGCTGCCGAACTCGGCGAGGAAGCGTTCCGCGAGCCAGTCCGGCACCGAGTGGGTGAGCCCGAACCGGCGCACGGGGTCCGGCTCCGCGGCGATCACCGCATCGATGCCGGCGACCGCGCGGAAGTCGATCCGTTCGCGGCCGAGGCGCGCGCGCTCGGCGGCCGCCTCGGGCGCGATGCAGCCGTCGAGCACGAGCGCGGCGAAGTACGCCGCCCGGTCGACGTCGCGATCGGCGAGCGCGGCGCCGGCGTGCTGCAGGGCGAACTCGATCCGCCGGCGCAGGCGCAGGACCCGATAGAAGCCCGCGGCGACCGCGCGACGGTCGGCCGGCTCCAGGCCGAGGCGCGGCATCTCTTCGCCGAGCAGGCTGCGCGCGAGGCCGCCGACCTCGGCGAACCGCCTGCAGAACGACAGCACCAGCCCCACGATGTCCTCGTCGAGCTGACGGCGCACGGACGCCGACTGCGGCACGCCGTCGCCGGTCATCGGTCGCGCGCCGTCGCCTGCGTGAACCAGCCGCACACCCGCTCGATCAGGCGGAAGCGGCGCGGGAAGTACACGTGGCCGCCGCACTCGTGCCATTGCACTTCGAGTCGCGGGGCGTGGTCGGGAAGGGCGCGGCGCACGTCTTCGGCGGAGATCATGGGGTCGCGCGTCGACAAGAGCAGCAGGCTCGGCACGGCGAGGCGCGTGAGCATCGGCGCGGCCGAGGCGCGCGCGTAATAGTCCTCCGCGTCGCGGAACCCGAAGCGCGGCACGATGGCGAGCGTGTCCCACTCGCGGATGGTGCGGGCCCCGAGGAGGTCGCGCAGCGGGGTGGGTGCGTTGCCGCGCCGGTCGACCTCGCGGTAGATGACCTTCAGTGCGCGCAGCACGTGCCGCCGGTACAGCCAGCGGCGCGGGTGGTCGAAGAAGCGCTGCGCGGCGAACAGGTCGATCGGCGCGCAGATCGCGGCGACCGCGCGCACGTGCGGCGGGGGCGGATCGGCGGCGAAGCGCAGGCTGACGTGCCCGCCCATCGAGAACCCCAGGCAGAACACGTTGGCGTAGTCGGACGCGGGCGACGACCGCGCCGCGGCGTGCAGGTCGGCGGTGAGGCTCGCGTGGTAGTAGTCCTCGCCACTCAGGTCGGCGCCGCGCTGGGGCACGACGAGCGACGACCACCCCAGGCGCGCCAGCTCGCGGACCGCGGCGCGCACGTACACGCTGCGCGCGTTGCCGCCGAGGCCCGGCACGATGAGCACCAGTCCCGGCGCATCCGGCTGCTCGCGCAGTTCGCCGGTGAGCCGCACGCGCCCGCGCAGTGGATCATCGACCGCGGTCTCCCAGGGGACGGGCGGCGGCACGCGCGTCGGAAGCGCCCTGCCCGCGAGCGTCGGCCAGATCGTCCAGTAGTGACCGGACCAGCTCATCGCCGCAGCGAGCGTGCAGCCGGCGCGCGCCGATTGCAAGGCGAGCGCGCCGCCGGCCGCGCGGTCAAGCGGACCGGCTCGTGAGACGTGGACGCGCGCTCGCCTCCGGTTCGCGTTGCGGATGCGGTGCGTCGCGCCGGAACTCGGGCAGCTGGTCGTCGACGGTGAACCTTCGGTAACCGCCGTCCGGGTCGAGCACGCTCGAGACGATGCGCGCCGCGCGGTAGTAGCCGTACGGCACGACCCGCGCGCCCTCCTGGGCGTAGGTCGCGCGCATCCGCCGGTGCAGCGCGGGCAGGTCGGCCCAGTGCAGCCCCGGCAGCTCGTGGTGCTCCAGGTGGTAGCCGATGTTGAACATCGTCAGGTTGAAGAAGCGCGACAGGAACGTGTTCGAGTGCTGGTAGCGCGCGCCCGAGCTCTTCGGCGCGCCGCCGGCGTGCTGCACGTACATCCCCGAGCCCATCGTCACGCAGTTGGCCACGAAGTGCGGCAGCACCCACAGGCACAACGCCATCGGCACGTCGATCCAGAACGGGATCGAGTAGAGGAACGCGAACACGATCAGCTCGCCGAGCGCGCGGCGCCCGACCTGGTGCCCGCCGCGCCCGGTGGTGAAGTCGTGCGCCAGGTGCGCCGCGTAGCGCCACGGCCAGTGCAGTGCGCAGTAGCGCCACACGCTTTCGAAGCGGCCGTCCGGACGCCGTCGCGGCAGCGTCCAGTCGTCGGCCTCCATGACGTTGGCGTGGTGCACGCGCACGTGCGCGTGCTCCCAGAAGAACGACGGCCAGCCGCCGGAGAACGTCCACAGCCGGCCGAACCAGCGGTTCAACCACGGTGCCCGGAAGATGCGGCGATGCGTGTGGTTGTGGAAGTTGACGCCGACGTCGACGCCGGAGATCCAGCCGAGCAGCAGCGCCGCGGCGACGACGAACGCGGTCTTGGCGAGCGGACCCGAGAGTCCGGCCGAGTCGGGGTGCAGCCAGATCCAGAACGCCGCCCCGCACGCGAGGAGGACGACGACGTGGTAGACGACGCAGTGCACGTCCTCGTCGCGGGCGAACGGCCGCAGCAGGAGCGGCCTCCGGCGCGGGTCCGCCATCAGCCGATCCTCCCGACCACGGCCCAGCTCGCCACGGCGAGCGCGAGGGTCACCCACGGTCCCCACAGCAGCGTGCCGAGGATCAGGGTGAGCGCGAGGAGGGGGAACAAGGAGCGCCCGACGAACTGGCCGAGGCCGAGGCTGCCGGCCGGCGGCGGCAGGTTGCGCCCGACCGCGGACGGGCCCGGGCACGCGGAGAAGGTCGAGACGTCGGGCGCCGGAGCGGTGCGCGTCATGGTGCGGAGTTCGGGGGCAGAGGCGCGCGTGGTCGGCGCGCCGCGACGAGCGAGGCCGGGCGGGAACCACCGGCGGGCGGCTGCAGGCAAGCGGCGGGCCGGCGGATCGGAGGGCGCGTCCGGGGACCGCCAGGCGCCGGCGGAGTGGGCGTCCTGCGGCGGCCGGTGGGCCCGAGGCGGCGTCGCGTCGACGCACCGGTCGTCGAGGCGCCGACGTTCGGGCGGCGACGGTGCGTCCGTCCGTCGCCGCGCGGGTCAATCGCGGCGCGGACGCACCGGCTGGACCCAGGCCTGCTCGCGCTGTCCTTCCCACGTCGGCCGGGGGTGCGGCCGGCTGGAGGTGACGATCGCGCGCACGTACAGCTCGTCACCGTTGACCCGGTAGGCGGGCGTGGTCCCGCCGACCTCGGCCAGGGTGGCGCCGACCTCGTCCGCGTAGCGGCGCGTCGCGCGGACCTCCTTGCCTTCGGCGTCGACCACCGGATGGCTGGCCGGGTCGTAACCCTTGCGCGTGCCCACGAACCGGGTCGTGTAGTCGACCCCAGGCTCGCCGCGGATGTGCACGCGCAGCTCCTCGCCGTCGAACTCGACGCGGTCGAGGGTCACGCCCGTGCTCGCGTAGAACCGTCCGGCCTCGATCGACGCGATCAGATCCTCGGCGGTGAGCTGCGGAGCCTGCACCATCACCCAGCCGCGTCCGGGGAGCGCGGTGTTGGGATTGAGGGCGTGGTAGTTGTGGCTGTCGTCGGTGGCGAACCCGTAGAGCGGCGGAGCGTCCAGCTCGGCGATCCGCAGGGTGTTGGCGATGTCCCAGATCCGCTCGATCGCCGCGTGGTGTTCGTCGCCGAGCTGGTGCACCTCGGGGTGCCCGTTGAACACCTCGAAGAAGCGCTCCTCGACGACGTGCGCGAGGTCCTCGGCGGTGATCGCCCAGTAGAAGTTCGGGTGGTTGAGGTGGGCGAGGATCGGGCGCGCCAGGCGCACCGCCTGTTCCTTCACCGCGCGCAGGTTGTTGCGCATCACTTCGCGCACGCTGCCGCCGCCCTGCGGGCGGATCGCCTCGCCGACGTTGGTCGCGTTGATGTGGATCGGCAGCTTCTCGTACCTGTCGCTGATCTCTTCGGCCGGGATCAGCAGGAAGCGGCCGGGCTCTTCCAGCACGGCGCGGATCTCGTCGAGCCGCTTGAGGCGCACCTCGACCTTGCCGTCGGCGCCGGTGCGCGTCTCCACGAAGTCCTCGCCGAACCGCTCCTTGCTCGCGGCTAGCGAGCGTCGGCCACCGCGCGCGATCACGGTGTCGACCTTCACCCATTTCTCGCCGACCGCGAGCACGTTGTGGTCGGAGAGCGCGAGGAAGTGGTAGCCCTCGCGCTTGTACCAGTCGACGATCAGCTCGGGCAGCTCGTTGCCGTCCGACCACAGGGTGTGGGTGTGCAGGTTGCCCTTGAACCAGCGCGGCTCGTCCTGAGCGGCGAGGACGGCGGCGAGCAGGACGGCGGGCGCGGCGCGGACCAGCATGTCCGTCAGCTTGACTGACGGTTTGCCCGCGGTCAAAGGCGAGGCACCTGCCCTCGCGGCGCTCGACCGCCCGCTCCCCCGCGGCATGATGCTGCGATGCACGTCGATCGTCGCCGCTTCTTCGCATACTCCGCCGCATGGTGCGTCGGCTCCGCCGCGCTGCGGCCGGCGGTGCCGCGCCGGCGCGCCCCGCTGTTCTCGATCTCGCTCGCCGAGTGGTCGTTGCACCGCGCGCTGCGCGCCGGCGACGTCAAGCACCTCGGCTTTCCCGGGGTCGCGCGCGGATTCGGGATCGACGCGGTCGAGTACGTGAACACGTTCTTCCCCGGCAAGGGCGCCGACCGCGACCACTGGCGCGACCTGAAGAAGGCGTGCGCCGACGAGGGCATCGAGAGTCTGCTGATCATGTGCGACGGGCTCGGCGACCTCGGCGACCCGGACGACGCACGGCGCAGGACGGCGGTCGCCGCGCACGAGATCTGGCTCGAGGCCGCGGCGTTCCTCGGCTGCCACTCGATCCGGGTCAACGCCGCGAGCCGTGGCAGCTTCGAAGAGCAGCAGAAGCTCGCGGCCGACGGCCTGCGCGCGCTCGCCGAGCGCGGCGACGCGCACGGGCTCGACGTGATCGTCGAGAACCACGGCGGCCTGTCGAGCAACGGCAAGTGGCTCGCCGGCGTGATCCGGCTCGTCGACCATCCGCGCTGCGGGACGCTGCCCGACTTCGGCAACTTCCGCATCGGCCGGGGCGCGGACGGCAAGGACGAGTGGTACGACCGCTACCAGGGCGTCGAGGAGCTGATGCCGTTCGCGCGCGCGGTGAGCGCCAAGTCGCACGACTTCGACGCCGAGGGCAACGAGACCTCGACCGACTACCGGCGCATGCTCTCGATCGTGGTCCGCGCCGGTTACCGCGGGTACGTGGGCATCGAGTACGAGGGCAGCCGGCTCGGCGAACGGGAGGGCATCGCGGCGACCAAGGCGCTGCTGGAACGCGTACGCGGCGAGCTGGAAGCGGCGGCGCAGGAGAAGAAGGACGGCGAGGAAGCCGGGCACGAGCGCGGCGGTCGCTAGCCGCGCCGCGGAGCGAAGTCGGTCCTCGACCGGAGCGCGCCGTTTACGCGAAGCGCACGAGTCACGCGAAGCGCACGAGCACGCGCACGTCGCGCACGTTGGTCCCGGTCGGGCCGGTCACGATCGCGTCGCCCAGCGCGGCGAACAGCGCATGCGAGTCGAACGCCGCGAGCACCGCGCGCGGATCCAGCCCGCGCGCCCGCGCACGGCGGCACGTCGTGCCATCGGCGACCGCGCCCGCCGCCGGCGAGTTGCCGTCGATCCCGTCGGTCCCCGCGCTCAGCACCGCGACCGGCTCGTCCTCGATCTGCAGCGCGCAGTGCAGGGCGAAGTGCTGGTTGCGGCCGCCGATCCCGCCGCCGCGCACCGGGCAGCTCAGCTCGCCGCCCGCGACCACCGCGACCGTGCGGCCGGGGTGGGCGCGGTGCAGCGCGGCGAGGCGGGCGAGCAGGTGTTCGGCGGCGTCGGCGACCGGCGCGTCGTCGGTCCGGGCGTCGACCTCCACGATCCAGCCCGACGCGCGGCACCGGTCGCGCGCGGCGGCGACCGCGGTCGCGTCGTCGAGCAGGCAGTGGAACGACGCGCGGGCGAAGGCGGGCTCGTGCGCCTTCGCGATCTCGGGCAGGTCCGGGGACCCGAGCAGCGCGACGTAGCTCGGCGGTATCCGGTCCGCGACGCGCGGCAGGAGCGCCCGGCAGTCGGCGACGGTCGACGGGTCGGGCATCGTCGGACCCGAGGCGACCGCGTCGAGCCGTCCGGTCGGCACGTCGGAGACGAGGAGCGTGGCCTGCGCGGCCGGCGCCGCGAGGCGCGCGAGGCGGCCGCCCTTCACTGCGGAAGCGTGCTTGCGCAGCGTGTTCATCGCCACGATGTCGAGCCCGCTGCCGACCAGCGCGCGGTGGAACTCGGCGACGTCGTCGAGCGGGATCGCGGGGTCGAGCGGTGCCTCGCACAGCGCCGAGCCGCCGCCCGACAGCAGGAAGAGCACGACGTCGCGTGCGGTGCACCCCTCGAGCGCGGCACGGACCGCCGCCGCGGCGCGCCGGCTTCCGGCGTCGGGGAGCGGGTGGCGCGCGTGCACGACCGCGATCCCGTCGCGCGCGCCCGGCACTCCGGTGCCGTGCGGCACGACCACCACGCCGCGCACGCCGGTGCCGAGCGCGTCGAGCGCCGCCTGCGCCATGGGCGACCCGGCCTTGCCGATCGCGACGAGGCGCACCTGTCCGTCGCGCGGCAGCGTGCGCCCGGCGACCGACAGCATCCCGGGCCCGACGCGCAGCGCCTCGCGCACCGCGCGCGCCGGATCGAGCGCGGGCAGG
>DATGPD010000547.1:0-2390 GCA_035305285.1 Planctomycetota bacterium | reverse complement strand
GTCGACGCCGAGACCCTCCGCTACCTGGAGGACACCGGCCGCTCCGCCGAGCACGTCGAGCTGGTCCGGCGCTACTACGAGGCGCAGGGCCTGTTCGCGCACGACGGTGCGCCGGTCCCCGAGTTCTCCGACACGCTCTCGCTCGACCTGTCGACCGTCGAGCCGAGCCTCGCCGGTCCCAAGCGGCCGCAGGACCGCGTCGCCCTGCGCGAGGTCGCGGCCTCGTTCCGCGCCGCGCTGCAGGCGCCGCTCGACCAGCGCGGCTTCGCGCTCCGTGGCGACGAGCTGACCCGCCGCGTGCCGTGGGCCGACGACGGCGCGCAGGCGACGCTCGGCCACGGCAGCGTGGTGATCGCGGCGATCACGTCGTGCACCAACACCTCGAACCCCTCGGTGATGCTCGCCGCCGGCCTGCTCGCGCGGCGCGCGGCGCGCGCCGGCCTGCGTCCGCAGCCGTGGGTGAAGACCAGCCTCGCGCCCGGCTCGCGCGTGGTCACCGACTACCTGGCGCGCACCGGCCTGCTCGAAGACCTCGGCAAGGTCGGGTTCCACGTGGTCGGCTACGGGTGCACGACCTGCATCGGCAACTCCGGGCCCCTGCCCGATCCGGTCGCCAAGGCCGTGCGCGAAGGCCGCCTGGTCGCCGCAGCGGTGCTGTCCGGCAACCGCAACTTCGAAGGCCGGGTCAATCCCGACGTGAAGGCCAACTACCTCGCGTCGCCGCCGCTGTGCGTCGCCTACGCGCTCGCCGGGCGGATCGACATCGACTTCAGCAAGGAGCCGATCGGCCGGGGCGCGGACGGACGCGACGTCTTCCTCGCCGACCTCTGGCCGAGCGAGGAGGAGATCGCCGAGGCGATGCGCACCGGCCTGTCGTCGGAAGCGTTCCGGCGCGAGTACTCGGCGCTCCAGGGACCGCCGCAGTGGCAGGCGATCGAGGTGACCGGCTCGGACCTCTACGAGTTCGACGCGACGAGCACGTACATCCAGGAGCCGCCGTTCTTCCAGGCGATGACCCGCGAGGTCGGGCAGATCCGCGGCATCGCCGGCGCGCGCGTGCTGGCGCTGCTCGGTGACTCGGTGACCACCGACCACATCTCGCCCGCCGGGACGATCCGGCCCGACAGCCCGGCCGGCCGCTACCTGCAGGAGCACGGGGTCACGCCGCGCGACTTCAACAGCTACGGCTCGCGCCGCGGCAACGACCGGGTGATGACCCGCGGCACGTTCGCCAACGTGCAGCTCCGCAACCTGCTGGCACCGGGCACCGAGGGTGGCGTGACCCGCTACCTGCCGACCGACGAGAAGATGTCGATCTTCGACGCGGCGATGCGCTACGCCGAGGCCGGCACGCCGCTGGTCGTCCTCGCCGGCAAGGAGTACGGCACGGGCTCGAGCCGCGACTGGGCGGCCAAGGGCACGATGCTGCTCGGCGTGCGCGCGGTGATCGCCGAGAGCTTCGAGCGCATCCATCGCAGCAACCTGGTGGGCATGGGCGTCCTGCCGCTGCAGTTCCGCGATGGCGAGTCGGCCCAGTCGCTGGGACTGACCGGCGAGGAGGTCTACCGCATCGACCTCGACGACAGCCTCCAGCCGCGCGCCGAAGTGACGGTCCACGCCACCGACCCGCGCACCGGCAAGGAGACGCGGTTCGTCACCCGCTGCCGCATCGACACGCCGGTCGAGGTCGACTACTACCGCAACGGCTGCATCCTCCACACCGTCCTGCGCAAGCTGCTCAAGTGAGCGCGCCGGCGGCCTCCCTGCGCCCCTGATCGCAACGGCCGTGCAGTTCGTCTCCGTCGTGGAAGCCTCGGCAGCCGTCGCCGCCGCCGCGGGGCGGCTGCGCAAGATCGAGATCCTGGCCGACGCGATCCGCGCGGCCGGACCCGACGACGCGGCGATCGCGGTGGCGTACCTCGCCGGAGACCTGCCGCAGGGACGCCTGGGTCTGGGCTGGGCGACCCTGCGCGACGCACACGTCGAGGAAGCGCCGCCGACGCCGTCGCTCGCGCTGCGCGATGTCGACGCGGCGTGCGACCGCCTGGCGAAGGCACGCGGTCGCGGCGCACACGCGCTGCGCGCCCGCATCCTGCGCGAACTGCTCGCGCGCATGACGGTCGCCGAGCGCGACTTCTTCTTCCGCCTCGCGCTCGGCGAGCTGCGTCAGGGCGCGCTGCAGGGCGTCGTCACCGAAGCGGTCGCACGCGCGGCCGGGGTCGACGCCGGCGCGGTGCGGCGCGCGGCGATGCTCGCCGGCGCACTGCCGCCGGTCGCCGCGGCACTCATGCGCGACGGCCCGGCCGCGCTCGCCGCCTTCCGCCTGCGCCTGTTCCAGCCCGTGCAGCCGATGCTCGCGCAGCCCGCGATCGGGCTCGGCGAGGCGCTCG
>DATGPD010000546.1:0-2104 GCA_035305285.1 Planctomycetota bacterium | reverse complement strand
CAACGACCCGGTGATGTCGCCGCGCGAGGCGCGCGACGCGTTCCACGCGGTGCAGGAGGCGACTGCCCGCCTCGCCAACGCGTCGCCGGTCGAACGCGCGCTGATCGAGGCGATCACGGCGCGTTACCCCTCGCCCGAGCCGGGCGACGTGAAGCGCAACGAGGAGGCTTACGCCGCGGCGATGGAGCGCGTGTGGCGCGAGTTCCCGCAGGACGCCGACGTCGGCGCGCTCTACGCCGAGTCGCTGATGAACCTGCAGCCGTGGGACTACTGGACGCGGGACGGCGCGCCGAAGGGCCGCGCCCTGGAGATCGTCGCGGTGCTGGAGCGCGTCCTGCAGATCGATCCGATGCACCCCGGCGCGCTGCACTACTACATCCACGCGGTCGAGGCTTCGAAGCAGCCCGAGCGCGCGGAGGCCGCGGCCGACCGCCTCGTGAAGCTGGTGCCCGGTTCGGGCCACCTGACCCACATGCCGTCGCACATCTACGCGCGCGTCGGCCGCTACGCCGACGCCGCCGACGCGAACGCGAAGGCGGTGGCGGCCGACCGGGCTTACCTCGCGGACGCTCCGGAGCAGGACTACTACGGGCTCTACATCTCGCACAACCTGCACTTCCTCGCCTATGCGTCGATGATGGAAGGTCGGTTCGAGACCGCGCTGCGGGCGGCGCGCGCGGTCGACACCGACGTCCCGGCGACCTTCATGCAGCGCTATCCGGAGATCGCCGACGGCTGGGCGGCGGCGGTGCCGCACGTGCTCGTGCGGTTCGGCAAGTGGCACGAGATCCTCGAATTGCCCGACTACCAGGAGTCGCGCCCGGTGAGCCGCGCCATGCGCCGTTACGCGCGCAGCATCGCGAACTCGGCCCTGGGCCGGGTCGAGGCGGCGCGCGCGGAGATCGCCGCCTTCGAAAAGGAGGCCGCGCGCACGCCGATCCACTGGACGATCGGGTTCAACCCGGCGCACGCCGTGTATCCGGTCGCGCGCCGGATGATGCACGGTGAGCTGGCCTTCCGCGAAGGCGACCACGAGCGCTGCTTCGCCGAACTGCGCGCCGGCGTCGCGCTGGAGGACGAGCTGATCTACGACGAGCCGCCGAGCTGGCTGCAGCCGACGCGGCACGCGCTCGGCGCGCTGCTGATGGCCGCGGGGCGCTACGCGGAGGCCGAGAAGGTGTACGAGGAGGACCTCGCCCGCAGCCCGCGCAACGGCTGGTCGCTGCTCGGACTCGAGCAGGCGCGCCGCCGCCAGGGCAAGACCGAAGGGCTCGACGACCTCGCGCGCCAGCGCGCCGAGAGCTGGGCGCGCGCCGACGTGACGCCCACGTCGTCGTGCTACTGCGAGCCCGGCGCGGTCGAGCTGCCGGCACGCTGAACCGCGCGCGCGTCGAGTCGCATCACGAGCCGGCGGCCGGGTCGGTCATCGAGGACCCGGCCACCGGTCGGGCCATGGTCTCCGTGTGGACGTGCGGAGGCCTCGGCCCGGCTCGTCGGCGGGCGGCGGGATCGAGGAACGAGAGAGAGAAGCAGGCGAGAGCAAGGATCCCGCCGCCCGCGGGCGGCCATGGAGTGCGGGGCATGCGCCCCGCGCGGAACGCCGGCAGCGCCCCCGCCGGCGTTTTTTTTCCGCGGGTTCGCTGAGGCTGCGGCGCGACGGAAGCCGGGTCGCGCGCGGCAGAGGCAGTCGGACCGGCCGGAGGCGCCCGGGTACCGCCGCCCCGCGGATCCGGGCGACCGCGGCCCGCTCGATTTTCTCGCTGCGGCGAACGGATCGGCGGGGACGGGTCTCGAGGGAGCAGCGCGGCCGCACGGGCCGCGGCGATCACGAAAACCCTCGACAACCAATCCACGAAGGACTCAGTCATGTTCCCCTCCCGTCATTCTCTCGGTCTGTGCCTTGCCGTCCTGCTTGCCGGTAGTGCCGCGGCACAGTCGCGCAGCAACACGTTCTTCCGCACGGTCGGCAACACCTGGCTGGGCGGCAGCATCTACGTGGCGGCGTCGATGAGCGCGTCTCGCGTGGGCAACACCAGCACTGCGGGCGCGAACTTCTACGCGAACGTGGATGCGCACGTGCTGCGGTTCACGAAGTCGATCGCGG
>DATGPD010000545.1:0-4198 GCA_035305285.1 Planctomycetota bacterium | reverse complement strand
AAGCCGCTGCCGAAGCCGTTCGCGCAGCCCGCAGGCGGCGGGTCGACGGTCGGTGACGACGGCACGATGACTCCCACTGCCGCGCCGGAGCGTGCTCGCGATGCCGAGCCGACGCTGGACGCGGCGCCTGCCGCGGGCGGTGCCGCGCGCGCAAGGATCTCGGGCGTCGCCGACGACGGGGTGGCGTTCGACGTGGTCTTCGTCGACGGCAACGCACTCGCGCCGGGCGCCACCATCCAGGCGGACGTCACGGTGCGCGTGCCGGATGGCTTCCTCGTGTCCCGCGCGACGCCGGAGGCGTTCGCTCTGGAGGTCACCGGTGCGGATGATGGCGTCGCCGCCACCGTCGCGCCGCTGCCGCGCCCGACGCACGAGTCCGAGGCCAACATCCCGGTCACCCGCGGGAGCTTCACGGTCCCGGTGACCTTCTCGGCCGCGGAGGACGCGGCGCCGGGCTTGCGCAACCTGGACTTTCGTCTCACCTACGCGGTCGTCGGCAGCGACGGGGTCGTCGGCCCGACGCAGACGCTCTCCGTTCCTGCCGTATTGTCAGTAGGCACCGACGCTACTGCGCCCATGCCGTGGCTCTGGGTTGCAGCGGGCGGGACGCTCCTCCTGGTGACCGTTCTGTTCCTGGGACGGTCCCTCCGGAAGTAGGGATTCCCGGCCCGCCGCAAGTCTCGGTCGACCAACTGCTTGGGGTGGTTGCGGTCGGACCGTAATTTTCAGGCTTGAAAAGGGAAGACGGGGGCTCGCGATTTGCTCTCAAGAGGGGCGAGTCAGGCCGATTCTCCCCGGTGAGGAGCCTGACGCGGTCCCGTTCGAGGAGTCACCATGGCGCGGTTGGCAGCATCATCACGTAATCGCGGGCGCACGTCCTACGCTCTGAGCGAGCTGGACAAGGAGCTCGACGTACCGACCGAGCGCTTCGATCGCAACGCCGAGCGGCTCGCCAAGGCGATGATCGCCCGGGGGATCAGTGTGACCGTTCCTCCGGCGTCCCTCGCCTCGGTGAGCGGGATCGATTCGCGCACGCAGTGGCCGAGCTTCTACGACGCGCAGATCCAGCGTCTGCCGCGGCTCGATCGTGCGGAGGAGTTCGCCTTCGCGCGGCGCTACGAGTTCATGAAGAAGCGCGTCAGCCTCGCCCTCGAGGCGGCGGGCGTGGACCCGGCGGCCGCCAAGAAGGCGGTGTCGCCGCCGACCCTGCTGACGCCCGAGGACGTCGAGAAGATGCCGCGGCGCAAGCGCTGGCGCGCGCTGCCGCCGGCCAAGCAGAAGGCGGCAGTGGCGTACGCCGTGCAGGCGATGCGCGAGCTGCAGGACCTCCGCAACCTGTTCGTCGAGGGGTCGCTGTACATGGTGCTCGCCACCGTGCAGCGCTACCGCGGCCTCGGGGTGGACGTGGTGGACCTGGTGCAGGAGGGCAACGCCTCCCTGTTCCAGGCGATCGAGGGCTTCGACTGGCGGCGTGACGTCCGCTTCCGGACCTACGCGCAGTTCTGGATCCAGCAGGCGATCCTGAAGACCCTGTACAACGCGTCGCGCACCGTGCGCGTACCGATCTGGGTGCAGAAGACGCTGAAGAAGATCCAGCGGCTGCGCGAGCAACATGTCGACGCCGAGGGGCGTCCGCTCAGCAACGAGGAGATCGCCAAGCGGCTCGACCTGCCGGTCGAGCGGGTCGAGGAGCTCATGTCGGTCCGACGCTACGCGGTCAGCATCGACCAGGAGCGTCCGGGCATGGAGGGCCATTCACTCGCCCAGGAGATCGCCGACGAGTCGCTGCAGCCGGTCGAGGACCAGATCGTCGAGGACGATCTGCCCGCGCGGCTCGGCGAGGCGATGGCCGACCTGCCGGCGCGTGAGCGCATGATCCTCAACCGGCGCTACGGCCTCGACGGCGGCGAGCCGGAGACGCTGGGCGACATCGCGCAGGACCTCGGCATCAGCGCCGAGCGCGTCCGGCAGCTGCAGAACGCCGCCCTCGGCCGGCTGCGTGTGCCGCGCAAGCTCGCCCTGCTGAAGGCGTTCGCCGGGTGATCGCGTCGGCGCGGCTCCGTGCCGCGCCGCGCGCTCAGTCGCCGCGCACCGGCTGGGTCCACGCCCGCTCCCACAGCGAGCGGTAGATCTCCGGCCGGCGGTCCTTGGCGATCGGCATCGTGCGCCGCATCGCGGTGGCCTTGCGCAGCTCGATCTCGGCGAGCACGACGCCGTCTTCGCCGGCCCCCGTCGCGAGCAGGTCGCCCATCGGGTCGACGACCCGGCTGTTGCCGGGGAACACGAGCTGGTCGGTGCCGCGCAGCGATGGCTCGCTGCCGGTGCGGTTGCAGCCGATGACGAACAGCTGGTTCTCGACCGCGCGCGCGTCGACCAGCGCACGCCAGTGCGTGGCGCGCGCTTCCGGCCACTGCGCCGGCACGACCAGCACCTCGGCACGCTCGTGGAAGAACCAGCGCACCAGCTCGGGGAAGCGCAGGTCGTAGCAGATCGCGACGGCGAGCCGCCCGGCACTGGTGTCGACCACGACCGGTTCGCTGCCCGCGGTCAACGTCTTGTGCTCCGCGTTCGGGCTGAACAGGTGGATCTTGCGGTACTCCGCCGCGAGCCGGCCGCGGTCGCAGACGTGCGCGACGTTGAACAGCCGGCCGTCGTGCTCCGCGACCGTGCTGCCGACGATCACCATGCCGAACTCGCCGGAGAGCCGGAGCACGCGGTCGGCCGCGGCGCGCGCCTGCTCGAGCAGTTCGGGCGGATAGGCCGGCGCGAACGACGTCGTCCACATCTCGGGCAGGACGGCGAGCAGTGCGCCGGCGGCGTGCGCCGTACGGAGGTGCGCCTCCACCGAGCGGAGGTTCCCGGCGACGTCGCCGCGCCGGATGTCGCACTGCACGCACGCGCTCAGGAAGCGCGCGGGCGGTTGGTCGTCGCGCATCACCTTCCCGAGCATAGCTGGCAGCGGGGGGACGCGCGCCGGGACGCTCAGCCCTTGAACAGGATGTCGTCGGTCGCCGCGGTCAGGTTGGTCGGGCGAGCCGGCTTCTTGCGCTGCGCGCGCGCGGGGTTGGTGTCCTCGATGAGCTGGTCGCTCGGCTTGAAGATGATCGTCTCCTTGTCGGCGACGTCGATGCTCTTCCCGGTCAGGGGGTGCTTGTAGGCGCGGCCCTTGCGCACCCGCCGCTCGAAGGTGCCGAAGCCCTTGACCGCGACCTTGCCGCGGTTGAGCAGCAGGTCACGCACCGAATCGAGCACGGCGTCGAGCACGCGCGCCGCGGTGCGCCGCGGCACGTTCAGCTCCTCGGCGACGCGGTCGGCGAGGATGCCCTTGTTCGCTTGCCGGCCGAAGACCTCCTCGGACGCCGACCCGGGCCGCGGCGTCGGGTTGCCAGGATGTCCGTCCATCGTCATTGCCTCCGCACTCCGATCCTTCACGGTGATGTTCTTCGTGTCTTCGTTGGTCAAACGGGTCATCCCGCACCTCTCGTTGGTGTCCCGGCGGACCCGGGACTGAGTGTCACGCTCCGGGCGTGGGCGCCGTGGGCGCGTTCACCGGCGGCAGGTAGCGCTCCAACGCGGCCACGATGCGCTTCAGGTACTTGGTCGCGACCGAGTCGGGGAACGCTTCGCAGAACGGTGATCGCCTCACCACGGCTCCTTCCACGCTCTGATCTTCCGGCAGCAGCCCGAGCCAGTTGAGTTCGTGCTTGAGGAATCTCTCGGAGCAGCCCTTCAGCTTCTGCCAGACCTGGTCGGCTTCCTCCGGCGAGCGGACCCGGTTGACGATCAGGTGCATCGGGCCGGTGTAGCCCTCCTGCACCATCACCTTGATGATCCCGTAGGCGTCGGCGATCGCCGCGAAGTTCGCGGTCGTCACGACAAGCGTGTGGTCGCTGAGCGCCACGAAATCGGTGACCGCGCGCGACACCCCCGCACCGGTGTCGAGCAGGATGACGTCGCAGTACGGGCGCAGGTCGCGAACCGCGTCGCGGATGCGATCGCGGCCGCGCTCGTCGAGGTTGGCCATCTCCTTGATGCCCGACCCGCCCGAAATGAACTTCACCCCACTCGCGCTGTGCTGGATGACCTCCGGCAGCGAAGCCCGGTTGTCCAGGTAGTCGCACAGGGTCTTCTCCGGCTTCAGGCCGGCGAGGATGTGCGTGTTGGCGAGGCCGAGGTCGACGTCGACCAGGACCGTGCG
>DATGPD010000544.1:0-2969 GCA_035305285.1 Planctomycetota bacterium | reverse complement strand
ATCGTCGCCACCGAGACGAGCACCGCGACCTTCCTGAGCGTGCCCGGGATCGCGTACGGCGGCGGGCTGCCGGGCACGACCGGCGACCTACGCTTCCTCCAGCTCCCGCTCGGGTTCATCGCCGGGCGCGCGGTCGCCGCGTTCGTGCTCCTGCCGCTCTACTTCCGCGGCGAGCTGTTCACCGCCTACGAGGTGCTGCGCGAACGCTCCGGGCCGGCGGTGCGCACGCTGGCGAGCGCGCTGTTCCTGATCACGCGGACGCTGGCCGACGGCCTGCGCCTCTACCTGATGGCGCTCGTCGTGCAGGTGATGACCGGCTGGCCGCTCAGCGTCGCCGTGCCGGCGGTCGGCGGCGCGACCCTCGTCTACACGCTGCTCGGGGGGATGCGCGCGGTCGTGTGGACCGACGTGCTGCAGTTCGCGGTGTACATGCTCGGTGCCCTGCTCGCGCTGTTCGTGCTGCTCGGCGCCCTGCCCGCCGGGGCGACCGGGCCGCTCGCCGCCGCGGCCGACGCCGGGCGCCTGCAGACGTTCGACTTCTCCTTCGACCTCGCGAGCCCGTTCACGTTCTGGGCCGGACTCCTCGGCGGCGCGGTGCTGTCGCTCGGCAGCCACGGCGTCGACCAGCTCGTCGTGCAGCGCTACCTCGCTGCGCGCAGCGAGCGTGACGCGCGCAAGGCCCTGCTGTGGAGCGGACCGATCGTCCTCGTCCAGTTCGCCTTCTTCCTCGCGCTCGGCCTCGGCCTGTCGGCGTTCTACGCCGCGCACCCGCCGGCGCAGCCGTTCACGCGCGCCGACGAGGTGTTCCCGCACTTCATCGTGCACCACCTGCCGCGGGGCGCGGTCGGCGTCGTGCTCGGCGCCGTGTTCGCCGCCGCGATGTCGACGCTGTCCAGCTCGCTCAACGCGTCGGCTTCGGCGCTGGTGAACGACATCCTGCTGCCGGCGACCGGGCGGCGCGGCGACGACCGGTTCGCATTGCGCGCCGCGCGCTGGGCGACGCTCCTGTTCGGCGGGCTGCAGGTCGCGGTCGGCATCAGCGGCCTCGGCGGCGCGAGCACGGTGGTCAACCAGGTGCTCGCGATCGCGTCGTTCACCACCGGCGTGATCCTCGGCGTGTTCGCCCTCGCGCTCCTCCCCGGACGCGACCCGCGCGCCGCGCTCGCCGGGATGGCGTGCGGCCTGCTGTTCACCGGCTGGCTCGTGGTGTCCGGCGCACGCGCCGGCATCGCGGTCGCGTGGCCGTGGCTCGGCCTTTTGAGCAGCGGCAGCACGTTCCTCGCCGGTGTCGTCTGGCGTAGCCTCGCCCGGCGCCATGCGCGCCGGTGACCTCGTCCTGTGCTGCGTCGCCGCGCTGCCGGCGCAGACCCCGGTGCAGTGCGGCATCGACGTGCTCGTCGCCGAGCGCTTCGCCACGCTGCGCGGACAGCGCGTCGGCCTGATCACCAACCACACCGGCAGGACGCGCGACGGCACGTCGACGGTCGACGCGTTCGTTCGCAGCCCCGACGTGCGGCTCGTCGCCCTGTTCACGCCCGAGCACGGCCTGCACGGCCGGCTCGACGAGCACGTGCCCGACGGCCGGCACGAGAGCGGCGTGCCGGTCCAGAGCCTCTACGGCGCGAACCGCGCGCCGACGGCGGAGCAGCTCCCGAACTCGACACCCTGGTGTTCGACATCCAGGACATCGGCTGCCGCTTCTACACCTACGTGTCCACCATGGGGCTCGCGATGCAGGCCGCGGCGGCGCACGGCAAGCGGTTCGTCGTCCTCGACCGGCCGAACCCGATCGACGGCACGGTGGTCGAAGGGCCGGTGCTCGACGCGGGCCGGGAATCGTTCGTCGGCTGGCACACGGTGCCGGTGCGCCACGGGATGACCCCGGGCGAGCTGGCGCGGATGTTCGCCGCCGAGAAGGACATCGACTGCGCGCTCACCGTGGTGCCCTTGCGGGGCTGGGACGGACGGCCGCCGTTCGATCAGTGCGGCCTGGAGTGGACCGACCCGTCGCCGAACATGCGCAGCCTGACCGCGGCGTACCTCTACCCGGCGGTCGGGCTCCTGGAGTTCACCAACATCTCGGTCGGGCGCGGCACCGACACGCCGTTCTCGGTGCTGGGCGCACCGTGGCTCGACGGCGCGGCGCTCGCCCGGCGCCTGCACGCCGAGCGCCTGCCCGGCGTGACCTTCGTGCCGATCCGCTTCACGCCGTCGGCGAGCACGTTCGCCGGCCAGTCCTGCCGCGGCATCCGCATCGAGATCGTCGACCGCGCCGCGTACCGCGCGACCCCGCTCGCGCTCGCGCTCGCCGGCGCGCTGCGCGCGCAGCACCCCGACGACTGGCGGCACGAGGGGTACCGCAAGCTGCTGCTCGACGACGCCACGTTCGCCGCGATCGTCGCGGGCAAGCCGTGGCGCGAGGTCGCGGCGCTGCACGAGGCCGAGCTGGCCGAGTTCGGTGAGCGCCGCGCACGCTGCCTGCTGTACCGATGAGCGCGTCCGGCGAGTTCGGCTCGCGCGGGCCCGCGATGCGGCGGGGCTCGCCTGCAGTGCGACCACGCATCCGGCGGCCGCGGCTGCGCATGCGGCCTGCTCGCCGAACGCACTCTCCGTCCCTGCCGGCCCGCGACGCGGGCTGTGGTCGACGCAGCGACCGGCATGGTCGCGGCCGCCGCCCACGTTCGCGGCGCGCTCGGCATGCCGGATCGTGGCGGCGATCGCCGGTCAGCGGAGCACCGGGCCCGCGGGCTCGGGGCCCGGCCGCACCACGCCCTGCGAGCCGTGCACGTCGACCGTGTACCAGAACGGATCGGGCAACGCGGCGAGGTCGGCATCGGTCGGTCGCCACGCCGGCTCGCGCGCGAGCCGATGCTCGGCGACGGACTCCGTCGCGCCGGGCGCGGCGAGGACGCGCAGCACGTAGTGCTCGCCGGCCGCGAGCGGGTTCGGGTCGACCCAGCGGAGCGTCC
>DATGPD010000543.1:0-2651 GCA_035305285.1 Planctomycetota bacterium | reverse complement strand
CGCCGCCGAGCAGGCGCGTCGCGCGCAGCGCACCGCCTACCTGCAGGACCGGCTCGGGCCGACCGGGCAGACGCCGCGCAACGCCGGGCGGCCGAGCAAGCACGCCGAGGGGCGCTTCACGCTGACCGGCATCCAGCCGGGGCGCTACGTGCTCGACGTCTCGTGCCCGCAGCACGTCTCGACCGTGTTCGGACCGATCGAGGTCGCCGCCGGACAGAACGCGACGGACGTGACCATCCTCGTGCGACGTGGCGCGGTGATCGCCGGCTCGGTCGAAGACAAGGTGACGCGCAAGCCCTTGCAGGGCGTGGTGGTCAGCCTCCTGCTCCCCGACCTCGACACCGGCACGCAGGCCGCACCGACGCCCGCGGCGAACCTGTTCAACGTGTTCCGCCGCGAGTTCAATCGCGTGCGCGTCGCGCGCGTGCGCACCGACGCGCAGGGCCGGTTCGAGCTGCCGCCGCAACGTCCCGGGGACTACTGGCTCGAACTGGAGCATGACGGCTACAACGCGCTGCTCGACCGCGCCGTGTTCGTGCGCGACGGGCGGCGGATCGACCTGCCGGCCTACGCGCTGGTGCCGGGCTCCGAGGTGTCGGGTCGCGTGCTGCACGGCGTCCCGGGCACCCAGTACACGGTGACCTACTGGTCGACGGAGGGCCAGCGCTTCACCGCGCGCACCGACGAGAACCACGAGTACCGGATCGAGGGCATCGAGCCGGGCAGCTACTACGTGGTGCTGAGCGACGGCAGCGGTGAGCCCGGCTTCGGCCGCCGCGGTCGTGGCGGTCCCGGCGGGTTCGGCGGATTCGGCGCGTTGGGTGTGCGCGTCGCCGAGTTCCTCGGTGGCAACACCACCCCCGACGTCGTGGTCGCGGAAGGCGCGAAGGTGCGCTTCGACATCGACGCACGCGCGCAGACCCCGGCGACCGTGCGTGGCAAGGTCCTGGTCAACGGGTCGCCGGCCGCCGGCTACGAGGTCGCGCTGGACGCGCGCACCGAAGGCGGCGCGAACGGAACCCCGGGCCTAGGCCGGTTCGCGCGCGCGGTGATGAATGGCCGTACCGACGAACAGGGCCAGTTCACGATCAGCAACGTGGTCCCCGGCTCCTACACGCTGGAGGTCCGCCGCGCGGGCGGCGGGCCCGGCGGTGGACCGGGCGGACGCGGACGCGGCGGCGGGCCCGGGGTCGTCCTGCACCGGGAGCCGATCGTGGTGGCGCAGGGCGCGACGATCGAGCGCACGCTCACCTTCGCCACCGGAGCGCTGACGCTGGCGGTCACCAACGAAGCGGACGGCAAGCCGGTCGAGCGCGGCAACGTCGTGCTCGCCCTGCGCTCCGAGGCCACCGGCGTCGCGCCCGACCAGTGGCGCACGCTCCCCTCGTTCACCATGACGCCGATCCGCAACGGCACCGCGACCTTCCGCGAGCTGAAGCTCGGTGACTGGCTCTACCGCGTGCAGTCGCAGGGGCTGGCGCCGGTGGAAGGCGGCGTGTTCGTGGGCGGCGGCACCGGGGAAGGCGCGACGTTGAAGGTCGCGCTCAAGCCGCCGGCTCCCGCCGGCACGGACGGCAAGTAGCGGCGCTTCGCCCGTGCCCGGATCCGGCGCCCGCGCGGCGGCTACCATGCCGCGCATGGCCGCACCGCAGCTCGTGCGCCGGATCGCCCTCGACGTCCTGCAACGCACTCCGACCGCGGAGGAGGTGGCGCAGGCCGCCCCGCGCGCGCCGATCGAGGTCGCGCAGCGGATGCTCGGCACGCTCGAGGCGATGGAGGTGTGGCTCGAGGAGGAGCTGCTCTACTTCCTCCTGCTCGACAACTTCCGCCCGACGACGCCGAACGTCGCCGCGCTGCCGCGCCTGCTGCACGAGCGCAGGACCGACGTGCGCGCCGCCCAGGCCGAGATCCTGCTCTCGACCGCGTTCTCGCTGCGCAACCCGGGGAACGACACGTTCGTCACCGTCGTCCTGGAGCAGTGCCTCGGACTGGAGGTCCAGGACCGGCGCAACGCCGCCGTCCTGGAGGCCGGCAAGAAGGCGTACGACGGCTACGCGACGCGCTTCCTCGGCGGAGTCGGCCGCTCGCAGGCCGACGTCGTGAAGCTCGCGCTCGCCGACCGGCGCAGCACGCGCCATCTGCTCGACCGCCACCACCGGCGGCTGTTCGGCGAGCCGCTGCCCGCGACCCAGGAGGACGCCGTCGACGTCGTGCACGCCTCCCCCGGCGAGCTGTTCACCGTGCTCGCGCGCTGGATCGGCAGCGAGCGCTACGCCGACCCCGCGCGCCCGCGCCGCGCGCTGTCCGACCACCAGTTCGCGCGCTCGCTGTGGCTCGACCTGCTCGGCCGCACGCCGGGCTACGACGAGCTGCGCATGGTGCGCAACGCCCTGCTGGCGATGGCCGACCCGGCGCCGCTGCGCGCCGTGCTCGCCAAGATCCTGCTCGACTCCGGGCGCGCGAAGCTCCCGCGGCTGCCGCCGCGCGAACGCCACGCCGAGTTCGTGCACGCCTGCTTCATGACCTACCTGCGGCGCGCGCCGAGCGCAGCGGAGACCGAAGCCTTCGTGCGCGAGCTGGACGCGGTGCAGACGCCGAGCGCGGCCCTCGTCGTCCGCGCACTCGTGACGAGCGAGGAGTACGGCACCTAC
>DATGPD010000542.1:0-4109 GCA_035305285.1 Planctomycetota bacterium | reverse complement strand
AAGCTCGTGCCGCTCGCGGTGTTCCTCGGCGGCGGGATCCTGTTCGCGGGCGGCGGCGCGAAGCTCGACCTCGGCGGCGGCGAGGGGCGCTGGGCAGCCGCGATCCTCGCGCTCATGTTCGCGTTCGGCGGGTTCGAGGCGGCGCTGATCCCGATGGGGGAGGCGAAGGACCCGCGGCGCGACGTGCCGGTCGCGCTGTTCGGCGGGCTGCTCGTCGTCGCCGCGATCTACCTCGGCGTCCACCTCGCGGTCGCCGCCGCGTTGCCCGACTCCGCGTCGTACGGCACGCCCGCGGTGCAGGAGCGGCCGGTCGCCGAGGCGGCGCGCGTGATCCTCGGTCCGGCGGGTGCGGCACTGATCGCCGCGGGCGTGATGCTGTCGACCGGCGGCTACCTTGCCGGGCAGTTCGTCAGCGCGCCGCGCCTCACCTTCGCACTGGCCGAGCGCGGCGACTTTCCGCGCTTCCTCGCGGCAGTGCACCCGCGCTTCGCGACGCCGCACGCATCGATCGTGCTGCACGGCGTGCTCGTCGCGACGTTCGCGATCCAGGGCAGCTTCCTGTGGAACGCGGTGCTGTCGGCGGTCGCCCGCCTGGTGACGTACGGCGTCGTGTGCGGCGCGGTGCCGCGCCTGCGCCGGCGGTATCAGGGCCCGGCGGGCTTCCGCGTCGCCGGCGGCCCGATCCTGCCCATCCTGGGACTCGGGTTCTGCGTGTGGCTCGCGGCCGAGATGACCGCGCAGCACGCGCTGATCGCCGGAGCGATCGTGCTCGTCGCGACGGCCAACTGGGCGTGGGTCCGGCGGCGCGGCTGAGGGGGTGATAGCATCCGACGCCCGCCACGCCTCACGCCTCCACGTCCGCCGA
Organism: Planctomycetota bacterium; assembly: GCA_035305285.1. Lineage (GTDB taxonomy): Bacteria > Planctomycetota > UBA1135 > UBA1135 > UBA2386 > DATGPD01. The sequence goes on along the minus strand of DATGPD010000542.1, from coordinate 3,244 downwards.
TGGCACCGATCCATGCCCCGACCGGCGCGCGCCGCCGGTCGCCCCGTCGTCCGCTTCGGTACGAACTCCCCGGGTGGGCGCGGCGCGCGCTCGGCCCCTTCACGGCGACCCTCGCGTGCGCCGCGCTGCCCGCGCAGGGCGCGACGTCCTACTACAACGTCGAGAGTCCGCAGGGGAAGGCGATCGCGATCGCGACCGTGCAGGGGCACGACTACCTGCTGGTCTGCAACACGCCGGACAACTCGGTCGAGGTCTACGACACGGTCGGCAACGGGCTCGTCGGCACCGTGCGCACGGGCGCGGAGCCCGTGTCGGTCACCTGGGATCCGGCGACCTCGCGCTTCTACACCGCCGACTTCCTCGGCGACTCGGTGACCGTCGCCGAGCTGGTGCCGGACGGCAACAACCCGCCGCGCGTGCTCCTGCGCCGCACCGAGTGGGTCGGCGACGAGCCGACGCACGTCGCGGTGCTGCCCGGCGGCGCGCTCGCGGTGACGCTCAGCTCGATGTCCGCGCTCGCGGTGGTCGACCCGAACACGCTGCAGCCGGTGTTCGGCGGTGCGCTCGACCTGCTCGACGACTACGGCACGCCGCGCATGGCGGTGAAGGATCCGCGCGTCATCGCGACCGCCGGGCCGCTGGTCGTGGTCCTCAACCAGCGGGGCGGCAAGGCGGGGATCTCGTTCGGCGCCGCGTACGACTTCGACCTCTGGGTGCTCGACCTGTCCGCCGGCGCGGTGCGCGCTCTCGGCGGCCTCGGCACGACCAACTTCAGCATGCAGTTCGCCGCCAACGGCGACCTGTTCGTCGCCGGCACCGACGCGCAGATCGGGCTGGTCGGCGAGCCGGCGGCGCGCAATGCGCCGACCGGCTTCGTGCAGACGATGCTCTACCGCGTGCGCGGGCTCGGCGGCACGAGCCCGCAGGTCGTCGCGCGCGACCTCGGCCGGCAGACGACCGCGAACGGCCAGCCGGGCGCGCCGGTCGCGCCTTCCGACTCGCTCGCGCACGTGACCGATCTGGTCGTCTACGAGCCCGACGCAGCGACGCAGAAGGTCTACCTCGCGGCGTTCCACAGCGACCGCGTCGGCGTGGTCGACGCGCGCGGCGCGCAGCCGAACTCCTGGCCGATCCTCGCGCGCATCGCGATCGCGCCGATCAGCGGCGTGCCGAACGCGATGGCGGGCCCGCGCGCGCTGGCGGTGAAGTACCCGCGCGCGGGGGTCGCCGGCGATCCGGGCGCACGGGTCTACGTGCTCAACCGCATCGACAACTCGGTGGCGGTGATCGACCCCGTGACCGACACGCTGGTCGCGACGTTCGCGCTGCGCCACGACCCCACGCCCCTGCACATCAAGGCCGGGCGCAAGTTCCTCTACGACGCGCGCCTGTCGGGCAACGGCTTCACGTCGTGCGCGAGCTGCCACGTCGACGGGCGCTCGGACTACCTGGCATGGGAACTGAGCGACGGCGTGACCGTGCCGTTCGATCCCGAGCTGAACGGGGGGATCTCCGCGCCGCCCAACCCGCAGACCTGGCCCGGGACCAAGGGCCGGCTCGTCACCCAGAGCCTGCAGGGCCTGCTCAACGCCGAAGTCGAGCCGCGCGCGCAGCAGTTCTTCACCAACGAGCCCCTGCACTGGCGTGCCGACCGCCGCACCTTCGAGGCCTTCAACGGCGCGTTCCCCTCGCTGCTCGGCGGCGCGCCGCTGTCGGCGGCGGAGATGGCGGCGTTCCGCGCCTTCGTGATGTCGATCCACTACCCGCCCAACCCGGAGCAGGACCTCAGCCGCCGGCCGCGCGGCACGTTCGGCACGCCGGACGTGACCACCGACGGCAGCGGCGCGGCGCGCGGGATGAAGCTCGCCGCGATCCGCGCGCTCACCTCCACCAGCCCGGGCGGGACGCTGTCGGCCGGTCGGAGTTGCCTGCAGTGCCACGAGCCGCCGGAGGGCAGCGAGAACCTGGTGACCATGTTCGACACCAGCCGCTCCACGCCCGGCGTGCTGCAGCCGCTGGAGACGACGCAGATCCGCATGAACCGGGTGAAGGAGCGCCGCTTCGAGAAGGGCCCGGTCGGGCAGAGCGCGATCCAGACCGGGATGTTCGGCATGGGCCACGAGGGCGGGCTCGACTCGATCAACGACTTCACCGACGGCACGTTCGGCCGCAGCTTCCCCGGCGTCGGGGAGGTGCAGGACGTGATCCAGCTCTTCCGTGAGTGGGACACCGGAACGGGACCGCTGGTCGGCCGGCCGTTCACCGTCGACCTCGCCAGCCGCGGGGTCGCCCCGGCCGTGCTCGCGCTGTTCGAGGCGCAGGCGGCCGAGGCGAACTGCGGCGTCGCCGTGCACGGGCGCATCGGCGGAGTCGCGCGCGGGTTCTGGTTCGACCTCGCGGGCGCGACGCCGATCTACCGCGAGGAGCCGGGCGGTGCGACGTTCACCCAGGCGGCGCTGCTGGCGCTGGTCGCGAACGCCGACGACGTGCTCGTGTTCACGGCCACGCCGCTCGGCAGCGAGCGGCGGTTCGCGTGGCTGCAACCCGGCTCGCCGCCCCCGCTCCGCGGTCCGGCGCCCGCCTCGATCACGCTCGAACCGATGCCGGCCAGCCCGTTCTGGCGCGACCTGCCGCGGCTCACGGCCAACTGGGACATCGTCGGCCCGAGCCCGTTCGTGTGGCGCAGCACCGAGCCGGAGCCGGCGATCCTGCGCAAGAAGCGCATCGCGCAGAAGGGACTGATCACCGACGGTGCGGGACTCGGGCTCGGCATCGCCAACCCGCGCCACGAGGCGCCGCGCCGCCTGGCGGTCGCGGGCGACGGGATCCGGCACGGCGCGGCGCTCGTGCTCATCCTGCCGCTCGACCCGTCGACGCCGCCGCCGGCGCTCGGCCCGGTGACGTGGCTGTGGCTGCCGATCCACCCGACCGCCCGGGTGAACGCGGCGGGCAAGCGCATCTGGGAGACGCACGTCGAGCTGGATCCACTGACCACGTACACGCTGATGCTCGGCGGGCACGCCGCGCCCAACGTCGGCCGTTTGCTGCTCGGCACGCTCACGCAGGAGCCGCCGCCGCCGGGCACCTTCGACCCGGCGACCTGGAACCGCTACTGGGTGGGTGTGGTCAACGCCGACGGCACGTTCGGGGTGACGTTCGGCGAGCGCCTCCGTCTGCAGTAGGCATCGCGATCGCGCGCGCCGCGGTCAGCGCTGCGGCCGGATCGCGGTCGAGCCGATGCGCC
>DATGPD010000541.1:0-9396 GCA_035305285.1 Planctomycetota bacterium | reverse complement strand
ATCCCCGCGACCGCGACCGACAGGCACAGGCGCGACAGCACCGGCGTCACCTTGCGCGCCTGCTCGTGCGTCTCGCCCGCGACCTTGCTGAAGAACAGGTCGCGCAGCGCCTCCGGGAAGTGCCAGACCAGTTCGGCGAGGGTGACCGCGAGGCTGTAGAACGCGACCTCGGCCTTGATCGCCTTCGCGATCCCCTCGTCGCCCGCCAGCCCGACCGGCAGGTACAGCAGCGGCAGGATCAGCAGGTCGAGCCGGTGGTTCAGGTACGTGAGCACCGACGTGACGTTCGCCTTCCACCCGAACGCGATGCCCTTGCGCAGGAAGTCGACGTGCAGGCGCAGCCGGAGGTCGACGACGCCGCGCAGCATCCACACCACCAGCGCGGCGACCATGACCGCCACCGCGAGCCGGCCGAGCGCGACCGCCTGGGCCGCCGCCGGCCCGCCGCCGCCGAGCCAGAAGAACAGCAGGAACAGCGGCAAGAACGCCGCCGAGGTGACGACGTGCACGACGTTGTAGTCGCGCACGCGGCCGGTCGCGAGCTGGATGCTGTTGAAGTAGCTCGCGAGCAGGAGGAACGGCACGCACGCACAGATCGGGATCCACAGCCCCGGGCGCGCGCTCCACTCCGGCTTGAGCAGCGGCAGCACGCCGAGCATGACTCCCATCCCGAGCAGGGCGACGAACGTGCCCCACACGACCGCCACGACGCTCGTCGTCTCGGCCACCTTCTGCACGTCGTACTGCTCGCGACGCACGAAGTAGACGAGCGACGTCGCCAGCCCGAGGTTGCCGACCGCCATCAGGATGAACGGCAGGTTGGTCAGCAGGTCCGCGTGGCCCTTGAAGTCGGCGTTCTCGGCGAGCAGCAGGGTCAGCACGAGGCCCGCGCCCTTGTCGAGCGCGATGACCAGCACGTGCATCGCGAAGCTGAAGACGACCCAGCGGCGGAAGTTCACGGTCCCGCCCCCCGGGTCCTGTCCGGCGCTCGCCGTCGCGCTGCCAACGGCGACCCTACGGCGGCCGCCGCCGCATCGGCTCGCCCGTCCGCGACCCGGCCGCACCGCGCGCAGGATCCTGCCGTACGAGGCGGGGCGTCGCAGGCGTGCGACCCCCGGCGCGGCGTCATCCGGCAGCCTCGCTCAGAACGGCAGTTCGGTCGCCTCGAACTCCTCGTGGATCTGCGCGAGGAGGTCCTCGGCGCGGCGCGGATCGAGCCCGACGCGGTCATACGCCTCCACGTCCAGCGCGGGCAGGGGACCACCGGGAGTCGACGGCTTGCCGGCGCTCCAGGCGAGGTGGTCGGCGATGTGGATCAGCGAGGAGAGCGACTGGTGGAACGGGTCCTTGGCCGGCGCGTGGTGATAGCGGATGGCGATGGTGAGGTCTTCGGGCAGGAACCACTTGATCGCGAGCACGCTGCCGACGTCGGCGTGGGTGAAGCCGAAGCACTCCAGCTCGGTGTCGATGTCCGGCCGCTGCGTCCGGCGCGCCTCGGCCAGCATCGCGAGGTACCGGTCGTGCAGCTTCTCCAGCAGAATGATCTTGCCGATGTCGTGCAGCAAGCCGCACATGTACAGATCTCCGCCATGCATGCGCCCCAGGGCGGAGCTCGCCTGGCCCAGCGTCCGCGCCGCGACCGCGGCAAACACGGCGTGCCGCCAGAACCCCTTGAAGTCGAAGCCGCGCTCGTCGTCCTTCTTCTTGCCGAACACGCTGAACACCGCGGCCTTGAGCGCGACCTTGCGGGTCATGTTGAACCCGAGGATCGACACGGCCAGGTCGATCGAGGAGACGCGCACCTGCAGCCCGTAGTACGGGGAGTTCACGATCCGCAGCATGTTGGTCGCCACGGCCGGATCCGCGGCGATCACCGCGGCGACGTCGCGCGCGGACGCGTCCTGGCTGGCGGTCACCTCGTTCAGCCGGGTGATCACCGCCGGGATGGTCGGCAGTTCTACGGTCTTGTTGACCAGTTCGACGATGCCCGTCGGCGCCTGGACTCCCATCGGACTCTCCTCTCTCCGCCCTCATCGAGCGGCCGCGGCCCGCGCCTTGACCGCGAGGCGAAAAGGCGGGCAGTTCGCCACGGTGCCACGCACCCGGCGCTGACGACGGACGGTTGACCGTGCGCGTCCTGTTCCTCGCGCAGCGCGTGCCGTACCCGCCCGACCGCGGCGACCGGATCACCACGCACCACTTCCTGCGGCACCTCCTCGCGCGCGGCGCGCGCGTGCGCGTCGGATGCTTCGCGGAGGACGCCGTCGACCTCGACGCCGCCGCCGTCCTGCGCCGCGACGTCGAGGCGGTGTGCGCCCCGCGCGTGTCGCGCCGCGTCCGCCGGTTCACCAGCCTGCGCGGCCTCCTTCGCGGGCAGCCGCTCACGCTGCCGTTCTTCGCGCACCGCGGTCTCGCGCGCACGCTGGCCGAGTGGACGCGCCGCGACCCGCCGGACCTCGTGTGGGTCTACTCCTCGGGCATGGCGCAGTTCGCGCTGGCGTTGCCGCCGGCGCCGGTGCGCCTCATGCAGTTCGCCGAGCTGGACTCGGACAAGTGGCGACAGTTCGCCGAGCGGTCGCGCGGGATCGCACGCGCGATCTACGCGCGCGAGGCCCGCCTGCTGCTCGAGTTCGAGCGCACGGTCGCGCGCGCGTTCACGATCAGCACGGTGGTCTCCGAGGTCGAGCGCGACCTGTTCCGCGCGCACATCCCGGACGTCGATCCGCTCGTGCTGCCGAACGGCGTCGACGTCGACCGCTTCCGCCCCGGCGACGACGCGCGGCGTGAGCCGCACGCCGCGATCTTCACCGGCGTGATGGACTACGAGCCGAACGTCGACGGGATCACGTGGTTCGTCGTGCACGCCTGGCCGAAAGTGCGCGCGCGCGTGCCCGACGCCCGACTGTTCGTCGTCGGCAGCCGGCCGGTCGCCGCGGTGCGCGCCCTGCACGGCAAGGACGGAGTCGAGGTGACCGGCCGGGTGCCCGAGGTGCCCCCGTGGCTCGATCGGGCGGCGGTCGCGGTCGCGCCCCTGCGCCTGGCGCGAGGGGTACAGAACAAGGTGCTGGAGGCGATGAGCGCGGGGCTCCCCGTGGTCGCGACGCCCGCCGCGGCGCAGGGCCTGGGCGCGGCGAGCGCGGGGCACGACGGGCTGCTCGTGGCCGACGATGCGGACGCGATCGCGCGGCACGTCGGCGACCTCATGCTCGACCCCGCGCAGGCGCGGCGCCGCGGGGCCGCCGCCGCCGCGTTCGTGCGTGCGGCGTTCCGCTGGGAGCACATGTTCGCGATCGCGGACCGGGCGATCGACGAAGCCCTCGCCCGCGCACGGAGCGCGGAGCCCCGCCCGACCGGACACCCGCACGGCGGCGCGGCCGCGCGATGAACCCGGCGCCGATTCCACCGTTCGGCCGCGACTCGCTCGCGCCCCCGGCGAGCCCTGCCATCGCCGATCGCCAGCGTCGTCCGCGGACGACCGGCACCTTCCTCCCACGTCATCCCCCGATGCTCCGATTTGCCGCGCTGCTCGCCCTCACTCCCGCCTTGCGAGCACAGGACCCTCCCGGCACGCCACCACCGCCGCCCGGCGCCGACCAGCCTCAGCAGCAGCAACAACAGCCGTTGCGCACGGTGGTCACCGCGACCCGCTCGGAGGGCGATCCCTTCGAGGTGCCCTACTCGACGACCCTGCTCGACCAGGTCGACCTGATCACGTTCCGTCAGGTGCGCACGATCCCGGAGGCGCTGCGCGAGCAGGCCGGCATCTCGGTGCAGAAGACCGCGCACGGCCAGGGCTCGCCGAAGTTCCGCGGCCAGACCGGGTTCCAGACCCTGCTGTTGGTCGACGGCATCCGGATCAACGACTCGACGTGGCGTTCGGGCAACGTCGAGTACTGGAACCACCTCGACCCGTACGCCTTCGAGCGCTTCGAGATCGTGCGCGGGCCCTCGGGGGTGCTGTGGGGCTCGGACGCGACGACCGGCGTCGGCCACGCGTTCAGCAAGCGGCGCCACGACTTCGCCCCCGGCGTGCACGTCAACGGCGGCGCCCTGTTCCGCTACGCGACCGCGGAGAAGTCCGCAGTAAGCCACTTCGAGCTCGACGGCAACGCGAGCGACTTCGGCTGGCACGTCGGCATCACCTACAAGGACTTCGACGACCTGAAGGCCGGGCGCGACGTCGGCGTGCTGCCGGACACCGGCTACACGGGAGCCGACGGCGACCTGAGCCTCGTGTGGCGGCTGAGCGAGCGGTCACGCCTGACGTTCGCCGCACAGCACGACACGCTGCGCGACGTGCCGCGCACGCACAGCACGACGGCGAACGTCGGCTGGCGCGGCATCACCGCCGGCAGCGACGTCATCCGCGAACACACCCACCGCCGCTGGCTGACCTACCTGAAGTACGAGGCCGAGGACACCGGCGGTCTGTTCGACGACTTCTGGGTGACGTTCGCCTTCAAGCAGCGCTACGAACGCGAGCATCGCCTGCGCAGCAACGGCCGGCGCACGTTCCAGACCTCGCAGGTCGACACGCCGGCGATCGTCGCGCAAGGCGTCCTCGACACGGCGTTCGGCGAGCTCACCGTCGGCGTCGACTGGTACCACGACATGGTCGACTCGGAGCAGCGCGAGCACGACGGGTCGGGCAACCTCCTGTCCGCCCTGCCGCGCGGTGTGGTCGCGGGCGACGCGCGCTACGACCTCGCCGGGATCTTCCTGCAGGACCGCATCGGGATCGGGGAGGACACCGAGCTGACCCTCGGCGCGCGCTACCAGTACGTGAACCTGAGCGCCGACGACGTCGCTGCGCCCGGGATCACCACTGTCGACCACGTCAGCGACCACTGGCACGCGGTCACCGGCAGCATGCGCCTGCTGCACCGACTGAACGAGCGCGTGCGCCTGTTCGGCGGCCTGACCCAGGGCTTCCGCGCGCCGAACCTGTCCGACACGACGCGCCTCGACGTGGCGCGCACGAACGAGCTGGAGATCCCGGCGACCGACCTGGATCCGGAGTACTCGCTCACCGCCGAACTCGGCGCGCGCTACCGCGATGACATCGTGCACGTGTCGGTGACCGGGTACCACTCGTGGGTGAAGGACCAGATCGGCCGCTTCCGCACCGGCGGGATGAGCGGCGGACAGTTCCTGGTGACCAAGGACAACGTCGGCGACGGCTGGTACACGGGCCTCGAACTGGAGGGCGGCATTGCCCTCGGCTGGCTGTGCGAGTGCCTGGAGAACTGGTCGCTGGTCGGCATGGTCGACTACGTCACCGGCCGGGTGGATCAGGTCGACTCCTCCGGCACACTGGTCCACAACCGTCCGGGCGCGATGCCGCCGGTGTCGGGGCGCATCGGGCTGCGCTGGGACGATCCGCGCGATCGCGCCGGGTTCGAGCTGTTCACGCTGCTCGCGCGGCACGTCGATCCCTCGCGCTACACGGAGTCCGACGCGCAGAACACCTCGCGCATCCCGCCCGATGGCCTGCCGGGCTACGCGGTCCTGGGAGTGCGCGGCTTCTACCGCGTGACGGACAAGACCACGGTGTCGGCGGCGGTCGAGAACCTGAACGACGTCGACTACCGCATCATGGACTCCGGCCTGAACGAGCCGGGCACGAACGCGGTGTTCACGGTCGAAACGCGGTTCTGAGCCGCGCGGCACGCCGCGGCTCAGTCGTCCGCGTCATCGCCGTGGCCCGGCTCGTCGGGCAGGCCGGCCTTCAGGCGCTCGATGCGCCGACGCAGCTTGGCGTTCTGCTTGCGCAGGCGCTTCGCGCTCTGCAGCACGCGCGGCAGCTCGCCGGCGATGGCTTCGGCGTGCTTGCGGGGGACGGCGACTTCCGCGGTGTCCGACGCGAGCGCGCGGCGCAGGGCCGCGAGCGCGGCTTCCAGCGGGACCAGATCGGATTCGTTCATGCGAGGGTTCTGCGCCGCCTTGGGCGCGGTGCGGAGCGGGCGGGCCGGCGTGCCGCCGACCGCGGGAGCACGTTGCGCCGGGCCGGCCACGGCGGCGCCTTCCGGAGCGCACACGGCGGACGACCCGGAAGGTGCCGGCGCGCGCCGCGGTGTGCAAGCCTTCGCTGCGCGCGGCGCGCATGCACGCAGGCGCTCACCGCAGCTCGTAGATGCGCCCGTCGAAGCACAGCAGCACCAGCTCGCCGTCCGGCAGCTCGGCGAACGATGCGACCTGCTTGCTGCCTGCTTCCGCGATCCGCCGCGTCTCGTGCCGGCCGCCCGCGCGATCCTCGCGCACCGCCCAGACGTGGCCGGTCACGAAGTCAGCGAACACATACCACCCGCGCAGGTGCTCGTGCCGGCTGCCGCGGTAGACGAAGCCGCCGGTCACCGAGTAGCCGTCCGGCCGCCCGTAGTAGGCGACCGGCTCGATGAAGTCGCCGTGTGCGGCGTCGCCGTCGTTCTCCTTCCGGCCGCGCGAGCACGGCTGGTGCGCCTCGCGCAGGTTCCAGCCGTAGTTGCCGCCCTTCACCAGCCGGTCGACTTCCTCGAAGCGGTCCTGCCCGACGTCGCCGCACCACAGGTCACCGGTCTCGCGGTCGAACGCGATGCGCCAGGGGTTGCGCAACCCGTACGCCCAGATCTCGCCGCGTGCGCCTTCGCGACCGACGAACGGATTGTCCTCGGGCACGCGGTACGGCTGCTCCGCCGTGGCGCCGCGGACGTCGATGCGCAGGACCTTGCCGAGCAGGGACGACAGGTTCTGCGCGTTGTCGAACGGGTCGCCGGCCGCGCCGCCGTCGCCGAGCGCCACGAACAGCATCCCGTCCGGACCGAACGTGATCGTGCCGCCGTTGTGGTTGCCCCACGGCTGCGGCACGACGAGCAGTTGCAGCTCGCTCTCGTCGGCGACCACGGGCCCGGCGATGCCGTCGACCGCCTGCAGGCGCGACACCACGCTGCGCTGCTTGTCGGGCGCGGGACGGTGCGAGTAATAGATATAGACGTACCGGTTGCGCTCGTAGTCGGGATCGAACGCGAGGCCGAGCAGCCCCTCCTCGTTGTGCCCGCCATTGTGCGGGTGCAGGGTCTTCGCCGTCCAGTCGAGGAACGTCCGGCGCGTCGACGTGCTGCCGTCGCGCGGGACCAGGTACACCGTGCCGAACTGCTCGACGACGTAGAAGTGGTCGGCGTCGGCGTCGGTCCACGTGAGCCACACCGGGCGGCGGAACGGCTTCTGCCCGGGAAACGCATCGACCAGCTCGAGCAGGCGGTTGTCGCCGGGCTCACGCTCGCCCTGGCACGACGCGGGCGCGGCGAGCACGACCGCGCCCAGCACGAGCGCGGCTCGTGAGGCGGGAAGGCGTGACCGCGACGACCGCGGTGGCGGAACGGGACGCTGCTCGTGCATCGTGGGACGGAATCGCTGGGGACCGCGGCGGGTGCGCGCGCGCGGCCGTCATCCGCGCCGCGCGGCGCAGGCTCCTTCTAGGAAGGGCGCGCGCAAACGCAACGCTCCGTCCTGCCTTCGAACGCGCGCCCGTGAACTCTCGGCGCCGCGAGGGTCAGCGCCCGGAAGCGTGTCCGCGAAGAACAGCAACAGCGCCAAGAGGCTGGCCAGTTCCACGGCAACTCGAAGAACTCGAAGCACGACGGCCGCAATTCACACTCGGGACACGCACCCAGACCGACAATCCGCCGGATCCGGGTTGCAGCCTTGTCCTCTGATCGCTCCTACTTGTACTCTTCGAGAGTCGCCGCGAGGTCCACGTCCCAGGTCACGACCTCGCCGTCGCGGATCGTGCGCGTGAACCGTCGCTCCGGCTTGCCCGGCTCGGTGACGACCAGCGTGTACGTGTCCGGCGGCACGTTGCCGACCTCGCGCCAGCCGGAGTCATCGAGCTTCTCGCGGTTCCCCATGAACCGGCGGAACAGCGAAGCCGCCGACATGCTGCGCGTCACCGGGCGCCCGGCGCCGTCGAGGATCTGCACCGACCCGGGGCGCACCATGCTGCCGTCGACGTTGCGCACGCGGAACTTCAGTGTCGCGCCGCGGATCAGGGTCAACGCGACCTGCACCTCGCCCTCTTCCACCACCTCGATGTCGCGCACGGGCTCGGACGTCCGGTCGTCGAGGTCGGCGTGGAACGTGTAGCGCCCCGGCGTGAGCCCCTCGATGCGGAACGTGCCGTCCGCCGCCGTGCGCACCGGACGGCGCTGCACGCCGAACAGGTCGGCGAGGTCGCGCTCGCCGCGCGCACGCCGGCCGTCGCGCGCGAGCACGTAGCCGATCTCCGCGCCCGCCACCGGCGCACCGTTGCCGTCGCGGACCACGCCGCGGACCACGCCGGCGCGCGGGAGGACGATGGTCACGTCGCCGACCGGCGTGCGCCCGTCGATCGGGAACGGGCCGGCCTCGGCTTCGCCGAACGCGCGCTGGTCGCGACCGCGGCCGCGCGCGGTCAGCCGGTAGGTGCCCTGCGGCAGGCGGTCGAGCTTGAAGCGCCCCTCGCCGTCGGTGCGCGCGCGGTTGACCCCGTTGCGCAGGAGCAGGCCCAGCAGGCCGGACGACTCGACGAGGCCGCCGTCCTCGACGCCCGCGTTCACCTCGACGCCGGCGACCGGCTGGCCGGCGCCGTCGACCACCCGCCCGGAGATCGAGCTCTGCGGCAGGTCGAGATCGACGCGGAACTCGGTGACGCCCTCGGGGATCTCCACTTCGAGGTTCACCTGGTCGGGGCGGCGGTTGAAGCGCACCACCTGGAAGAAGTAGCTGCCCGGCTGGAGGCCGATCAGCTCGTACTCCCCGCGCACATCGGTCGGCCGCGCGCGGATGCCGATGCCCAGCACGCCGTCGCTGTCCTGGCCGAGCGCGGTCACCATCGCGCGCGCCACCGGCTCGCTGCCGTCGCGCACGACGCCGAACACGCGCACGGTGCCTTCACCCTCGTCCTCGATGTCCTTGCGCGTGACCTTGCCCTCCTCCACGGAGACCGACCGCAGGCGCATGTTGCCGAGCAGGTCGTAGACCAGGTTGGTCGCGTTCTCCTCCAGCCGCGACTTGAACACGAAATAGCGGCCGGCGGGCAGCCCGTCGATGCGGTACGCGCCGTCGGGTCCGCTCGTCGTGCTCTTCAGCGCGCCGCTGCCCAGCGTCGCCGCCACGATCAGCGCGTTGGCGACCGGCAACCCCGACCGCCCGCGGATGAAGCCCTCGATCGCGCCGCCCGCGGTGAGGCGGATCTCGACCGACGGCGTCTCCTTGCCTTCGACGACCTCGACGTCGGTCGCCGACGCCTTGGCGCGGTCGGGATGGCGCGCGGTCAGCCGGTACTCGCCGGCTGCCAGGCCACCGAGCGTGAAACGACCGTGCGCGTCGGTCAGCACCGAGCGCCTTCCGCGCAGGCTGGACAGCCCGAGGAAGTCGAAGTCC
>DATGPD010000540.1:0-3515 GCA_035305285.1 Planctomycetota bacterium | reverse complement strand
AGCAGCACGGCTTCAAGATGAACGCAACGATGCTCTACGGACACATCGAGCGGACCGCCGAGCGCGTGGAGCACCTGCTCAAGCTGCGCGCGCTGCAGGACGAGTGCGGCGGCTTCATGGCGTTCATCCCCCTCGCCTTCTGGCCGTACCACACCGACCTGGAGCATTACGGCCACGTGACCACCGGCTGGGCCGACCTGCGCAACATCGCGGTCAGCCGCCTGATGCTCGACAACTTCGAGCACATCAAGGCCTACTGGATCATGCTGACCCCGGAGAGCGCGCAGACCGCGCTGCAGTTCGGCGCGAACGACCTCGACGGCACCGTCAGCGAGGAGAAGATCACGCACGACGCGGGCACGTCCGCACCGCAGTCGTTGACCGTGGACGACCTGCGCCAGCTGATCGAGGAGGCGGGGTTCACGCCGGTGCAGCGCACGACGACGTACGAGCCGGTCGGCACGGCGGGCTGAACGCGGCGGGAGCCCGCGCATCCCGGCGCTCCGCGCGCCCGGTTCCGGCGCCCGGCGGCGCACCGACCGAGAGGAACGTTCCTCCGCCGGACGGACGCGTTCCGCGGGACGGCCCGGACGATCCGGCTCCGCTCGTCGGCCTCCCCGGCAACTGCCGCGACGTTTGCCACGGGCGTCGGACCGCCTGGGAGGGTCGGCGCTGACCGCATCCCGGCCCACCACCGCGCTCCGCGCAGACGCGTCTCGTGCGGTGCGCTGGATGGGCGCAGGATCTCCCCGCCGCGCCGAAGCATCTCGCACCGTCGTCGCGGAACGCGGGTTCGGTGTGCGTGCGCAACGAGCGCTCCGCAACCGTCACCGCATCACCACGACCGTCACCCATCGAGCACACGGCGGCGCGTGACGTGAACGCAACGTCGCCTGCTCCTCCCACCGGCGACGGAGACACGTTCCCGCGCGGCGCACGAACGCCGTTGCGCTGTCGTTACTGCGCCACCACGAGTGTCGTACATTGCGCACACACGCCCTGTGATGAACGGAGGGCGTGTGACCGGAAGGCCTGCGCCGGGCTGGATTTCGACGCGCTGCGGAAGTACCCACCGTGACCGTGAGCGCGTGACCATCTATTTGCTGACGTCCGTCGATGCTCCGGTGTCGGACGTCGCGCCACCTGACTGCGGCCTCGCTGATGCGCGTACTCCCTTGGTGCCTGGCTGCCGCCTGCGGCTGCCTCCTGTTCGTGCCGACGTTGCGGGGACAGGAGCAGCCTGCGAACCAGACCAAGCCCGCGCCACGCGCCGATGCCACCGCCGAGGCGCTGCACGCGCGCGTCCAGCTCCTGCACCGCATGCGCGCCGAGCGCCGGCACGCGCAGGAGCTCCATGCGGAGGAGACCGCAGCGATCGGACGGCAGATCGATCGCCTGCGCGCGGACCTGCAGGACGCGCAGCGCCGCCTCGCGGAGCACCAGGAGGCGCTCGCGGCCCTGGAGCGCCGGAAGGCAGCCGCGACCGCGCAGCTCGCCAACGATCGGGAGGCGCTCGCGGCGCTCGCGCGCGCTTCCGCCGAGGCGGCACGCACGATCGCGGAGCGGATCGAGGCCGGCATCCCCCACGACCGGAAGGCCCGCGCCGACGGGTTCCGGCAGACTGCCGACCGGCTCGGCGACGGAGGCGAGGGAGCCGAAGCTGCGCAGCGCGCGGGCGCGATCACGGCCTTCCTGGAAGCCGCGGCGCAGCACGTGGTCGACGGAGCGCGCATCGAGGTGTGGAACGGGCCCGTCGACCTCGACGGCGGCGCACGCCGTCTCGACGCCTGGCAGCTCCGTCTCGGCCACGTCGGCCAGTTCTTCGTGAGCGAGGACGGGCGCGTCCGCGGCAGGTGGTCCGGCGACGCGCGGCAACCGTGGAAGGTCGAGACGTCCCCTGACCTCGGGCGACGCATCGACCAGCTCGTCGACGTCGGCCGCGGCCGGCGCCCGCCGGCCCTCGTTCCGACGCCCTTCGAGCTTCCCGGCCCGCGATGAAGCGCACCGCCCTGCACTGCCTCTGGCGCTGCGTTGCGACCGGCGCGCTGCTCTTCGGGCCCGCGTCCGCCCTGCCCGGGCAGGAGCCTCCCCGCGCACCCGCCGGAGCCGAGCTGCAGCAGCGCCTCGCGGAGCTGGACCGCGAGATCGAGGCCGAGCGCGCGCTCACCGAACGCCTCGCGGCAGCGCACGAAGCGGAGCGCCGCCGGCTGCAGGAGGAACGCGCCGAGGTCGCGGGGCAGGTCGTGCGCCTCGGCATCGAAGCAGAGCGCGCGAGCCGCGCGCTCGCCGCGCTCGAGCCCGAGGTCGCGGCGCTGGAAGCGGCGGCGAAGCAGACGCGCGCTCTCCTGGAAAACCTGAAAGACGCCGCAGCCGCGACCGCCGAGCGGATCGCGATCCACTTCTCGGAGCTGCCCGGGCACGACGAAGCTGCCGCGCGCGCCCGCGACCTCGCCGCCGAGGTCCGCGCGGCGGCGAGCCTGCAGGACCTCCGCCCTGCGCTGCAGCGGCTCCTGACCGACCTGACCGGCGCAGCCCGCGAGGCGTCCTCCGCGCTCGTCCGGCGCACCGAGATCTTCACCGCGACCGGCGAGCGCGAGCCGGTCCGCCTGCTCGTCCTCGGGAGCGTCGCGTTCGCCTACGTCACGGATCGCGACGCGCGCGTGGGCGTGGCACTCGCCAGTCCCGCGGAGGCGAGCGGCTACCGCTGGTCTGAGGACCTCGATCCCGAAGCCGCGTCGCTCGTGCGCGACGCGGTCGATGCGGTTGCATCCGGACAGGCGCGCTCGGTCCGGTTCCCGATCGACGCGAGCGGCCGGCTGCCTCCCGACTTCCTGACGCGCAGCGCGAGCCTCGCGGAGCGCTGGGAGGCCGGCGGCCCGGTCATGTTCCCGCTCGCCTTCGTCGCCCTGCTCGCGCTGGCGCTGGTCGTCGAGCGTGCCGTCGCGCTCTTCGTGCGCGACCGCGACGGCTCGCGCGTGGCTGCCGAGGTGCTCGCCGCATGCCGGAGCCGGGACCTGCACGCCGCCCGCGGCATCGCCCGGCGCGCCGGAGGAACGGTCGGCCGCGTGCTCGCGGCGTGCCTGGACCGCGCGGACCGCGGACAGCACGCGATGGAGGACGGCATCCAGGAGCAGCTCATGCAGGAAGTCCCCCGCCTGCATCGCGGCCTGGGCGGGATCGCCATCCTCGCTTCGGTCGCTCCGCTGCTGGGCCTGCTCGGGACGGTCACCGGCATCATCCATGCCTTCGAAGTCGTCAAGCTGCTCGGCAGCTCCGACCCCGCGTTGATGGCGGGCGGCATCAGCGAGGCGCTCATCACGACCGCCGTCGGCCTGACGATCGCGATCCCCGTGCTGATGATCCACGCGCTGCTGCGCGGGCGCGCGCAGCGCATCCTCGCAAACGCGGAGAAGCACGCGGCGACCCTGCTCGTCGCCCTCGCCCACGACCTCGCCCACGCGCAGCCCGTGCAAGAAGAAGAGGAGGCGCTGAATGCCTGAGGTCGCCGTCGATCT
>DATGPD010000539.1:0-10984 GCA_035305285.1 Planctomycetota bacterium | reverse complement strand
GCTTGCCCTGACGCACGGCGCGCGTGCCACCGACTGCAGCGCGCGGGCGCCGACCGTCGAGCTTCCACCTCGCCGGCGCGAAGGAATCGCCCGCCGCGCAGCCGCAGGGAAGCGCGGCGCGCGCGGCGGATTCGCCCGCGTCCGTGCGGGCCACCGGGCAAGACGGCTCCCGCCGCGCGGATCGATGGGTTCGCGCTCACGGGCTTCCGGGCGGATGGATCGGCGTACCCGCGAGCCCGCGCTCGCGCAGCAGGTCGGCGGGTGCGAAGCGTGCCGCCGCCTCGCCGCGCGCCTGCACGTCGGGCGCTTGCCGGATCCCTTCCAGCCGGCGCACGAC
Organism: Planctomycetota bacterium; assembly: GCA_035305285.1. Classification (GTDB taxonomy): domain Bacteria; phylum Planctomycetota; class UBA1135; order UBA1135; family UBA2386; genus DATGPD01. Next base: position 10,647 of record DATGPD010000539.1, on the reverse strand, counting down.
CTCGGCGATCCCGACCGAGTCAGCGTAGCGCAGCGGGCCGCCGCGGAACGGGGCGAAGCCGGTGCCGAACACCATCGCGAGGTCGAGTTCCTGCGCGCTCGCGACCACGCCTTCCTCCAGGCAGCGCGCCGCCTCGTTCACCATCGCGAGCACCAGCCGGTCGACGATCTCGACCGCGGACAGCGCGCGCGCCGCCGTGCCCTTCTGATGGAAGTGGTTCAGCTCGCTGATCTGCGGTCGGGCGCGGCCGGTGCGGTCGTGGCGATAGAACCCGTGTCCGCTTTTCTTGCCCATCCGGCCCGCCGCGATCATCCCGGCGAGCCCCTCGCTCGGGGTCATGCGTGGGCCGTACGCCGCGTGCAGCGACGCGGCGGCGTGCGCGGCGATGTCGAAGCCGACCTCGTCGAGGAGCGCGAACGGGCCCATCGGCATGCCGAACTCGCGCAGCGCCCGGTCGACCTGCAGCGGGTCGGCGCCGTCGACGAACAGCCGGACCGCCTCGTCGAGGTACGGACCGAGGCAGCGGTTGACCAGGAACCCGGGGACGTCGCGCACGACGACCGGCGTCTTGCCGAGCCGCACGGCGAGCGCGCACGCCGCGGTGACCACCTCGTCGGCCGTGCGCGTGCCGCGCACGACCTCGACGAGCGGCATCCTCTTCGGCGGGTTGAAGAAGTGCATGCCGACGACCCGCTCGGGTCCGGGCAGCGGCTCCGCGATCGCGTCGATCGACAACGACGACGTGTTGCTCGCGAGGAGCGTGTCGGAGCGGACCTGGCTCGCGACCTCGCCGAGCACCGCGTGCTTCACCGGCAGCTTCTCGGCGACCGCCTCCAGCACCAGGTCGCAGCGGCGGAAGCCCTCCGGCGTGCGGATGCCGTCGAGCCGGTCGATCGCGGCGTCCGCCTCGTGCTTCTGCAGGCGGCGGCGCTGCAGCGCCCTGGCGACGTCGGCGCGGTGCGCGAGCACGGCTTCGTCGACCGCGTCGCCCGCCACGTCGTAGAGCCGCGTCCAGATCCCCGCGGTGGCGAATGCGCTCGCGATCCCGGCGCCCATCACCCCGGCGCCGAGCACCGCGGCCTGTCGGACCTCGATCTTCCCGGCGCCGGGCGCGGTGCGGGCGCGCTTCTTCGCCGCCTCGCCGGCGAGGAACAGCCGGACGAGGTTCTTGCACACGGGACCCGTCGCGAGGGGCACGAGCGCCTCGGCCTCGCGCGCGGCGAACTCGCTCTCGGGCACGCGCAGGGCCCCGAGCACGAGGTCGAGCGCGCGCTCCGGTGCGGGGTAGTGTCCGCGCGTGGACGCGCGCACTGCCTCGCGTGCGCGCTTGCCGATCAGCGCCAGCGCGATCGGGTTGCGGTCGACGAGCCAGGCGTACGCGCCGCGCCCGCGCCGCGCGCATCGTTCCCGGCCGAGCGCGACGTCGGCGGCGACCTTCAGCAGGTACTCCGGGCGGGTCACCCGGTCGGCGAGCCCGATCCGGGCCGCGTCCTTCGCCGGGAGCACGCGCCCCTGCAGGATCACGTCGAGGGCGCGCGGCACGCCGATCCGGCGGGGCAGGCGGTGCACGCCGCCCCAGGCCGGGAAGATGCCGAGCTTCACCTCGGGCAGCCCGATCGCGGTGCGCGGATGGTCGCTGAGCACGATCCGGTCGCAGCACAGTGCCAGCTCACACGCCCCGCCGGGCGCGGGCCCGCCGATCGCCGCGACGGTGAACAGGCGCGAGCGCGCGAGGCGCGCGAAGATCCCGTGCACCGCGCGCACGATCGCGTGCACCGCAGCGGGGTCTTCGAGCGCGAGGATCGCCTCGACGTCGGCGCCGGCGAGGAACTGGTCGGGCGCGCGGCCGGTGAGCACGAGGCCGCGCAGGCTCGTGTCGCCTTCGGCCTCGGCCAGCGCGCGGTCGAGGTCGCGCAGGAGCGGCGCGTCGAACACCGCGAGGCTGCGGTGCGGCGGGTCGAAGGTCAGCACCGCGAGCCCCGGCTCGGGGCGCTCGGACCGGATGCAGGCGCCGGGTGGCGGCGCATCGGGCGGCATCGGCAGGGCCGCGAGCCCCGCGGCCGGTGCGCTGGCAGGAACGCCGCTCATGCCGCCACCCGCTCCAGCACGACCGCTTCTCCCTGGCCTCCGCCGATGCACAGGGTGGCGAGACCCAGGGGCACGTCGCGCGCTTCCATTTCCAGCGCGAGGGTCAGCAGCAGACGCGCGCCGGTCGCGCCGACCGGGTGGCCGAGGGCGATCGCGCCGCCGTTCACGTTGGTCCGTTCCGGGTCCAGCGCGCCGAGCGCGTGGTCGCGCCCGAGGTGCGCGCGCGCGAACGCGTCGCTCTCGAAGGCGCGCGCGCACGCGAGCACCTGCGCGGCGAACGCCTCGTTGATCTCGATCAGGCCGATGTCGGCGAACGAGCAGCGCGCGGCGTCGAGCGCCCGCGCCGTCGCGAAGACCGGGCCGAGGCCCATCCGCGCCGGATCGCACCCCGTGATCGCGTACGCGCGGATCGCGGCGAGCGGGCGCAACCCGAGCGCGCGCGCGCGCTCGGCGGTCGTCACCAGGAGCGCGGCGGCGCCGTCGGTGATCTGGCACGAGTTGCCGACCGTCACCGTGCCGTCCGGGCGCTCGAAGTACGGCTTCAGTCGGGCGAGCGTCTCCACGCTCTGGTCGTCGCGGATGCCGTCGTCGTGCACGAGCGCGCGCGCGCCGGGCCGCGCGCCGAGCGGGAGCACCGGGACGATCTCGCGCGCCAGCCGCCCGGAGTCGCGCGCCGCCCTGGCGCGCTGGTGGCTCCGCGCGGCGTACGCGTCCTGTTCGTGCCGCTCGATGCCGAACTCGCGCGCGAGCACCTCGGCGGTTCGCCCCATGATCAGGCCCGAGACCGGGTCGGTGAGGCCCTCGGTGAGCGCTATGCGCGGCGCGAGCATGCGCGGCCGGAACCGGCTGAGCGCGGCGAGCCGCTGGCCGAAGGTGCGGCTGCGCGCGAGGCGCGCGAACAGGTCGGTCATCTGCGCGCCGAACACCAGCGGATAGGCGCTCATCACCTCGACGCCGACGCACAGGTACAGCTCGCCGTTGCCGGCGGAGATCTCGGTGACCGCGTTGGTCACCGCCTCCATGCCGCTCGCGCAGTTGCGCCCGACGGTGCGCGCCGGCACGTGCATCGGCACGCCGGCGCGCAGCGCGAGCACGCGCCCGACGTTGGCCTGGTCGTGCGGCGGACCGACGCAGCCGGCGATCACTTCGTCGATCTCGCCGGGATCGACGCCGGTGCGCGCGAGCAGCTCGCGCGCGACGCGCGCGCCGAGATGGCCGGCGTCCTCGCCGGCGAACCGTCCGCCGGCGCGTGCCCAAGGCGTGCGGATCCCCGCGGCGAGCACGATCCTGGACGCCGGTGCAGAAGCCGCCATGCGGCCGGTTTAGCGCAGCCGGTCGGGCAAGCAAGCGTGCGCCGCGTCAGTCGATCGGCGGCGGGAAGGCGCGCACCAGGGCGAACGCGCCCGCGCCGGTGTCGGGATCCGTGACGTGCACCTCGACGAGCCAGCGCGCGCTCTCCGGGGGCGGCTCGGCATCGTTGTGCGCGAACGACCAGCGCGGCGTCCGCGGCGTCCCGATCGCGAGCACGGCGCGGCCGGTGGCGTCGGTGACCGCTTCTTCCTCCTGCTCCTCGCGGCCGTTCAGCGGGAACAGGATCTGCACGCGCGCGCCCGCGACCGGCAGCGCGGCCGGCTCGCCTTCGAGGCCGATCCGGCGGACGAACACCTCGACCGCGTTGTGCGGCGCGTCGTGCCGCGCGCGCAGGAGCAGCATGCGGTGCACGGCGACGATCGCGGCGAGCGCGCGGCCGTGCGCGCCGACGGCGAGGAGCCGGCGGGCGAGCGCGATGGTCTCCGCCGCGTGGCCGACGGCGAACCCTTCCGCGCCGAGGTCCGCGACGCGCGGCTCGGCGACGTCGACGGCGGCCGCGACGTCGACGTCGGGCACCGCGGCGGCGAGCACCGCGAACCGCGTCTCGCGCGGGCGCAGCAGGAAGGTCTGCGGCGGATGGTCGACGCCCATGGCGGCGCCGATCCGCGGGTCGACCGATAGCGTCACCGTCGCGTCGCCGTCGCCGAGGTTCGACGCCGCCACGGTGAAGCCGATGCCGTCGCTGATCAGGTTGGTCGCGATCCGCGCGCCCGGCGTCGTCGTGACCACGACCGGGGCGGGCACGAACGGCCGGTGCGCCGGCGCGCCGATGTGCGCCTCGACGATCGGTCGGATCGTGGCGTCGAGCGCCGTCGCCAGCCCTTCGAGCCACGGCTCCAGCGGAGTGTTGGCGGGGATCAGACGCGCCGCGAACAGGAAGCAGTTCGTCGGGCGCGCGTCCTGGTCGCGGACCCGGTAGAGGACGCCGTGCGAGATCGTCGCGAGCGGTGCCGGGTCGACCCACGGCGGCGGCGCGCCGCCGTCGTCGGCGATCAGCAGGGCGGCGCCCTCGGCGCCTTCGGGCAGCGACGCGACGTAGTCGGCGCGCACCGCGTCGATGTCCGCCGGCCACGGCACGAGGACGAACGAGTGGTCGAGCCACCAGCGCGCCGGGCCGCGCCGGCGGACGCGCGGGCTTTCGAACAGCGCGAACGGCACGTGTCGGGCGTGCAGCCGCACGCCGAACCAGTACGCGAGGCGCGCGCCGCGGTCGCGCGAAGCGGGGCTCAGCAGGTAGCGCAGGTGTTCGACGTGGATCGCGCAGCGCTGCCAGGGGCCGCACGCCGCGAACGCCTCGTCGTGCGTCGCCACGATCTCGGCGATCCCGCCGGTCACCGCCGCGACCGAGGCCGGATCGGCGACGAACGACAGGCCCGGGCAGCGCAGGTAGCCGATGTGCGTCGCGCCGACGGTCAGCAGGTCGCGGAAGAACCAGTGCACGACGTCCCGGTCGTAGGTGCGGTACGAGCGGAACAGCGGCGGGTACTGCTCCTGGTTGGGCGGCGAGTCGAGCGGGATCGGCGGCGGCGCGGAGATCGGGAACGCCGCCGGCACGCCGGACAGGCGCGCGGCCGCGGCAGCCCACTGGAGGTGCGACACCGGTTCCTTCAGGTAGAGCTTGTCGGACTCGCCGTGCCAGTCGCCTGCACTGCCGAAGTCGGAGGCGAGCCAGGACTCCTCCATGCCGTGCGCGTGGAAGCGGAGCACCGAGCACTCCGCGTCGGGCGCGATTTGCTTGGCGTGGCGGTACGCGTGCACGCCGAGTTCGGCGAGCAACCAGCCGAGGAACTCGGCGTAGCGCTCGACCGCGGCCGGGAACTGCGGGCACCGTTGCACCGTGCGCGGATCGATCTCGGCGTAGCTCTCCAGGTGCGTGCCCCATTCCTCGTTCAACTCGGCGAGCGAGAGGTGGAGCACGTTCTGCAGCCAGCGGCGGAACCCGACGATCTGTCGATCGGCATAGCTGGTCGTCGGCTCGCACTGCGTGCACAGCACGGTGAACGGCACCTGGCCGCACAGCCGCCGGTCGACGAACGGGTCGGGCACGTGCTGGATGAGGCCGGCCTCGCCGCCGAGCAGGTACTTGAGGCGCGCGCCGAAGGTGCCGACCAGCTCGCCGATGCTGCGCAGGGTCAGGTCGACCACGTCGGGGTGGCTCGGGTCGTACACCGTGTGCGGCCACAACCGCGTGACCATGTCGACGCCGACCATGTCGGTCGCGTGCACGTAGTCGTCCGGCGCCAGACCGAACTCGTCGGCTTCGACCGCGATGCGGTACACGTTGTCCGCCGGACGGCAGACGAGCGGATACCGGTTGTTGAAGGAGAACTCGCCGGTGAAGAACAGCGAGTTGTTGGCCTGGCCGACGTTCGCGTACAACGACCGGCTGCCGGCGAGCGCGATGATCTCGGTCACTTCGGCGTCGTAGCGGTAGGTCGTGAAGCCGCCGTCCGCCGTGCGCAGCGGCGCGAGGACCAGGTTCTGCACCGCGAGCGAGCTGCCGCTGTTGTAGATCGTCGGGAAGTCGGCGGGGTGCAGGAGGGCGACCGGCGAGTGGAACAGCAGGTCGGCCAGCTCGGCGAGACGCGTGCGGGTCGCCACCGTGGGCGCCTCACGCAGGGGCGGGCGCAGGAAGCGGTTGTACTCGGCGAAATCGAGCACGCGCAGCGCGTGCATGTAGCCGCCGCCCTGCGCCGACGGCGGCATCTCCCAGAGGGCGAGTCCGACGTCGTACAGGACTCCGCGCGGAACGCGGTCGGCGTACAGCGCGGGCGACAGCGCGGCGTCGCGCAGCCGGCTCAGAATGGTGGCACTCGGCAAGGGCCGCGATCTTGACTGGTGCGGCGCGGCCGGACCAGGGGGCTGTGCACGACGGGGAGGCGCGGGTGCACACGGCGAGGCGCACTGCGTGGACGCACGCCCCACCCGTTACGCTGGACACGAGTGACCTGGACGATCCTCCTTGCGGCGGCGGCCGCCGCCGTCTGCGCGTTCTTCGGTGCACCGATCTGGGCGATCGCCGCCGCGATTGCGGCCGTGCTGGCGGCCGCGGGCGCGACGTTCGGAGCGCTCCTCTTCGCGCTCGTCGCCGTGGCGTTCGGCGTGCGCCCGCTGCGCATCCTCCTGTTCAGCCGCCCCGCCCTGCGGACGCTCCGCCGCCTCGAAGTGCTGCCGCAGATCTCGGCCACCGAGCGCGCGGCGCTCGAGGCGGGCACGGTCTGGGTCGACGGCGAGCTGTTCTCCGGCAAGCCCGACCTCGGCAGGCTCCTGCGCGAGGACTACCCCGACCTCGCCGAGCGCGAGCGCGCCTTCCTCGACGGACCCACCGAGCGGCTGTGCGCGATGACGACCGAGTGGGAGATCCTGCAGCGGCGCGACCTGCCTCCCGAGGTCTGGGCGTTCCTCAAGGAGCAGCGCTTCTTCGGGCTGATCATCCCCGAGGAGTACGGCGGGCACGGGTTCTCGCCCTCGGCGACATCGGCGGTGATCGGCAAGGTCAGCTCGGTGTCGATCCCGCTCGGGATCACCGTGATGGTGCCGAACTCGCTCGGTCCCGCCGAGTTGCTCGTGCACTACGGCACGAAGGAGCAGAAGGACTACTGGTTGCCGCGGCTGGCGCGCGGCGAGGAGGTGCCGGCGTTCGCGCTCACCGAGCCGGGCGCGGGCTCGGACGCGGGCGCGATCGAAGCGAACGGCGTCGTGTTCCTCGGCCCCGACGGCAAGCCGTGGCTGCGTCTGCAGTGGCGCAAGCGCTACATCACGCTGGCCGCGGTGTCGACCGTGCTCGGTCTGGCGTTCAAGCTGCGTGACCCCGACGGAATCCTGGGGCGCGGGCCCGAGCCGGGGATCACGTGCGCGCTGATTCCGACCTCGACCAAAGGCGTCGTGCTCGGCATGCGCCACGACCCGCTCGGGATCGCGTTCTACAACTGCCCGACCGAAGGCCACGACGTCGAGGTGCCGCTGGACGCGGTGATCGGCGGCCTGGACGGCGTCGGGCGCGGCTGGCAGATGCTCATGGAGAGCCTGGCCGCCGGCCGCGGGATCGCGCTGCCCGCGACGAGCGCGTCGGGGTGCAAGAAGGCGGCGCGCGTCGCCGGCGCGTACGCCGCGGTGCGGCAGCAGTTCGGCCTGCCGATCGGCCGCTTCGAGGGGGTGCAGGAGGTGCTCGCCCGCATCGGCGGGTTCGCCTACCTGACCGAGGCGGTGCGCCGCTACACCTGCGGCGGTCTCGACGAGGGGGCCAAGCCCGCGGTCGTCACCGCGATGATCAAGCTGCACACGACCGAGCTGTGCCGCAAGGCGATCAACGATGCGATGGACGTGCTCGGCGGCGCCGGGATCTCGCGCGGACCGCGCAACACGCTGGCGATCCCGTACATGTCGATGCCGATCAGCATCACGGTGGAGGGCGCCAACATCCTGACCCGCACCCTGATGGTGTTCGGCCAGGGGGCGATCCGTTGCCACCCGTACGCGCGCGCCGAGATCGAGGCGGTCGAGGCGGGTAACGTCCCGGCGTTCGACCGGGCGTTGTGGGCGCACGCGGCGCACGTCGTGCGCAACGCGGTGCGCGCGTTCGTCTACAGCGTGAGCCGCGGTCGGCTCGCGCCGTCGCCGGTCGGCGGCCCGGCGGCGCGCTACTGGCGCAAGCTCGCGTGGGCGTCGGCCAGCTTCGCGTTCTTCACCGACGTCGCGATGGCGAGCCTCGGCGGCGACCTCAAGCGCAAGGAGATGCTGACCGGCCGGTTCTCCGACGTGTTCAGCAACCTCTACCTGATCACCGCGACGCTGCGCCGGTTCGAGGCCGAGGGCGGCCGCGAGGAGGACGTGCCGTTCATGCGCTGGACGATGGACTGGGCGTTCGCGCGCGTGCAGGCCGCGTTCGACGGCCTGTTCGCCAACCTCGGCGTGCCGGGGCTCACGTGGCTGCTGCGCGGGCCGATCGCGCTGTGGTCGCGCGTCAACCGGCTCTCGGCCGGCCCGAGCGACAAGGACAGCAGCCTGGTCGCGCGTCTGCTGCAGGTCCCGGGTCCGCAGCGCGACCGGATCACGCCCGGACTGTGGCTGCCGCCCAAGGACGCGCCCGGGCTCGGGGTGATCGAGCACGCCTTCCGGCTGGCGACCGCCGCCGAACCGGCGCTCGCCAAGCTGAAGGCGGCGGTGCGCAACGGCCGCCTGCCGCGCGGCGATCAGCTCCCGGTGGAGCGCGCGGTGGCGGAAGGCGTGCTGACCGCGGAGGAAGGCGAGGCGATCCGCGCGGCCGACGAGGCGCGCAAGGCGGCGATCGAGGTCGACGCGTTCACGCTGGCGGAGTACGCCACGGGAAGGTGAGCCGGGCGCGAGCCGCGCGTCCTCGTTGCGGCGGCGCACGTGCGCCGGGATGCTCGGGACATGCGCGCGCTGCCCGCGTCGCTGCCGTGACCGCCGTCCTCACCCCGCCCGGGGCGACGCCGCGCCCGGTCGTCGGCGCCCGCCTGCTCCTGCTCGGCTGCGTGGTCGTGTGGGGCTGGACCTTCGTCGCGATGAAGATCCTGCTGAAGGTGGTGGACCCGATCGAGGTGGTGGGCCTGCGATTCGGTCTGGGGCTGCCGCTGCTGTTCCTGATCGCGAAACGTAGCGGCAGCGGGTTCGCGTTCGCGCCGCGCGACGCGGGACCGCTCACGGTGGGGGCGGCGCTGATCTGCGTGCACTTCCTGGTCCAGCCGATCGGGGTGCACCTGACCACCGCGACCAAGACCGGCTGGATCATCGCGGTCACGCCGCTCGTGCTCGCGCTGCTGTCGGGGTGGCTGCTGCGCGAGACGGTGACGCGCGCGCACCGCGCGGGCATCGCGATGGCGAGCGCGGGCATCCTGCTGCTGGTCTCGCAGGGCGACCTGCGCCAGCTCTGGCAGGGCAGCGCCGGCGACTGGCTGGTGCTCGGCACGGCGTTCACCTGGGCGCTGTACACGATCGCGACGCGCGACCTGTCGCGCCGCTGCCCGTCGCTGGTCGTGACCTGCGCGGTCTTCGTGCCGGTCACCGTGATGGCGCTGGCCTGGGCCGCGGTGCACTCGGGGCCCGCGATCTTCTCGCGCTTCTCGCCGCTCGCGTGGGGCGCCCTCGCGTTCCTCGCCGTGCTGGGCACGCTCGCCCAGTGGTTCTGGCAGATCGGCGTGGCACGGCTGGGTGCGGCGAAGGCGGGCATGTTCCTGTACCTGGAGCCGCTCGCGACGACGGCGCTCGCCGTGCCGCTGCTCGGCGAGCCGCTGACGCCCGCGATCGTCGCGGGCGGCGCGCTCGTGCTGCTCGGCGTGTGGTGGGGAGAGCGCGGTCCGGCGGCGTGACGACCGCGGGGTGAGCGCAGGGTGAGACGCGGGCGGGCCTGACCCCCGCAATGCCGGGGCTCCATGGCGGAGTGGCTGCGCGGTTCGGCGCAGCTCGATTCGTGCCGCTCCGCCCCCTTGGCCGGACGACGTCGCCGAAAGTGCGGTGCGGCCGCAATGCTGCCGGCCGGCGTCCTCCGCCACGATCGCCCTCACGTCCTGCCAGATCGATGACACAGGAGCCGGTGCTCCTCCCGAACGAGCGCGACCATTGGCGGAGCGCCTGATCGCGCTGCCGGGAAGCGAGATCCGGAAGTGCGCGCCGCGTCCTTGACGTGCTCACGACCACCGGAACGCGCCTGCCGGACGCCGATCTACAGCGAGTCGTGCGCGCCCCTGATCCGGGACGCCGCTTTGGGCTACGTGTGGGCCACGCTGTCGCCGCTGGATACGTGGAAGCACTGCTGCAAGACCCGGACGAGAGCTCGCTGTGTCGAGTGCTGCTGTGGGCTCGCATCGCTCCCGAGAAGCCTCCGGTAGAAGACGTGCTTCCCCACGTCGCGAGCACGAGCGTCCCGGTCGCGCTGATGGCCTGCGCCGCGCTGTCGCGCTACGGGGACAACCTGCCGCCCTACCGCTCGGGCCCGCAACGACGCGCGTGGTGCCGCTGCCCGGCGAGCGTCTGACGCTCGCAAGGCTCGCGGGCGGCGCGGCGGCCTTGCTCGGTGCGTGAGGCCGAGCGCGCGGCCGCCGGCGTGCCCCGCGCGGCGTCGCCGCGCGCGGTCCGACTACCGCCCTGCCCTGCCCTGGCCGAGCACATCGTTAGCGGCGGCCCGGAGCGGCGGCGACGGATTGCCGCGCAGCACCTCCTCCGCCAGCG
>DATGPD010000538.1:0-2653 GCA_035305285.1 Planctomycetota bacterium | reverse complement strand
GCGCTTCCTGTTCCCCGCGTTCCGCTTCGAACTGACCTGGATCGCGGCCGACTCGGCAAGCCTGCACATCGGGCAGGCGTACCCGGTCGGATTCGACCTCTGACGGGCGGCCGCGACCGGGCGCCGCCTCGGCGCACCGCGCGGCGCCCGGGCCGGGGTCCGCGCCTTGCGGCATGTTCCGGCCCCGCCTAGCCTGAACCCTTCGCTGCCGTCCGGCGGCGGGTCTGGAACTTGAGATGCCTTCGCCGATCCCCCAGTCGAGGGCCGCTACGACCCCTTCCGCGCCGAATCCCGTGCCCAACTACGAGCGCGTCGTCGACCAGGCGGCGTGGGCGGCGCGCGCCGCCGCGGCCCGGCCCCTGATCCTCGACTTCATCTCCCGGGCGCGGGAGAGCAAGAAGCAACGCGCGATCTACGACCCGCTGCGGGGCGAGCTGAGCCGGATGCGCACGCTGATCGGCGCGGTCGCGCTGGCGCGCGCGCTGCGCGGGGCGTGGGAGGGGCAGTCGCGGGTGGGCGTGCTGCTGCCGCCGTCGGCCGGCGGGATCCTCGCGAACCTCGCCGCGGCGCTCGCCGGGCGCGTGGTCGTCAACCTGAACTACTCGGCCGGCACCGCGATGATGACCACCACCGCCAGGCAGGCGGGACTGCGCACGGTGGTGACCAGCCGGCTGTTCCTCGAGAAGGCGAACCTCGAGTTGCCGCAGGGGGTCGAGCCGATCTGGATCGAGGACGTGCGCGACCGGATCGGCAAGGTCGCGCGGATCCGCGCCGCGCTCGCCGCCGCACTCCTGCCGCCGACCGCGCTGATGCGGAGCTGCGGCGCCGCCGCACCCCTCAGCGCCGACGACCCGGTGACGATCATCTTCAGCAGCGGCAGCACCGGCGACCCCAAGGGCGTGCCGCTCAGCCACCGCAACATCGCGAGCAACGTCGACGCGGCGTCGTTCGTGCTGCCGCTCGACGAACGCGACTGCATCCTCGGCATCCTGCCGCTGTTCCATGCCTTCGGGTACATGGTGATGTGGTTCGCGCTCAACCGCGGGATGTCGATCGCGACCTACCCGAACCCGCGCGACGCGGAGGGCATCGCGAAGACCGCGCGCGAGGCCGGCGTCAGCGTGGTCATCACCACGCCGACGTTCCTGCAGATGTGGTCGCGCCGCTGCACGCCGGCCGACTTCCACCGGCTGCGCCTCGTGGTGACCGGCGCCGAGCGGTTGAGCGATGCCCTGGCGGACGCGTTCGAAGCGCGCTTCGGCGTGCGGCCGATCGAGGGCTACGGGATGACCGAGTGCGCGCCGGTGGTCGCGGTGTGCACGCCCGGCGTGCCCGAACGCGGCATCCCCCCGGGCACGAAGAACGGCTTCGTCGGCCGGCCGCTGCCCGGGGTGAGGGTGAAGATCGTCGACCCCGACACGATGGAGGAGCTGCCGCCGGGGACGCCCGGGATGATCCTGGTGAAGGGTCCGAACGTGATGACCTGCTACCTCGATCGCCCGGACCTCACGCGCGCGGCGTTCCACGCCGGCTACTACGTGAGCGGCGACCTCGGCTACCTGGAGGACGGCATGCTCAAGATCGCCGACCGCCTCGCGCGCTTCGCGAAGATCGGCGGCGAGATGGTGCCGCACGGCCGGATCGAGGACGCGCTGCACGAGGCAGCGGGCATCGAGGCGGGCGCGTTCGCGGTGACCTCGGTTCCGTGCCCGCGGAAGGGCGAGCAGCTCGTAGTCCTGCACACGTTGCCGCCCGAGAAGCTGCCGGCGTGCCTCAGCCGGCTCGCACGCCTCGGCCTGCCGAACCTCTGGCTGCCCCCCGAGCGCAACTACGTCGCGGTGCGCGAGCTGCCCGTGCTCGGCAGCGGCAAGCTCGACCTGCGCGCGGTGCGCCAGCGCGCGCTCGAAGCGCTCGGCCAGCGCGTGAGCGTGTAGCGGCGCTTCACGCGCTCGCCATGCGCGCGGCGGCGACGTCGAGCCGCAGCCTCGGCAGCGGCCGCTCGACGGTGCCCGGCCGGCGCTGCGCCAGGCAGGCGCGCACCCGCTGCGGCGTGCCGAGGTCGGTCCAGCCGCACTGCGGCACCTCCAGGACGCGCAGAGCCGCGGGCGCCTTGGCGAAGACGTCGTGCGACAGGTCGACGGGTTCCAGCACCTCGTAGACGCGGTCGACCGCGTCGCCGCCGAGCGCCACCGCGCTCGCAAGCTCGCGCGCCGGCGCGCCCGCGTGCCGCTCGATGAGGTCGCGCAGCACGCGCGCACGGCCGGCGAACAAGAACGTGTTCCACAGCGCGCCCTGGGCGCGCAGCACGCCGGCGCGGACCGCGCCGGGCTTCTCGACGAACGCGCTCACCGCGCGCGTGGCGCCGTACGGCCCCGCGGGGATGATCCACCCGTAGTCCGCCGTGGCGTCCTGAGGGGACATCCCGAGCAGCACGACGCCGGATTCGCCCGCGACCGCGTCGTCGAGCGCGGCGCGCAGGCTCGCGGCGAGGATCGCCTCGTCCTCCACGTGGTGGTCGGCGGGCAGGACGACCACGCTGGCTTCCGGATCGCGGTTGAGCACGAACAGCAGCGGCAGGAAGAGGCCGAGCGCGGTGCCGCGGTTGCACGCCAGCCGGAACACGTTCTGCGGCGGGAGATGCGCGAGCTGCTCG